>NZ_RAWD01000113.1:0-26404 GCF_003612065.1 Corallococcus sp. CA047B | reverse complement strand
GGGCTGGCGCGGGTGGGGGAGCAGCCCCCGCGTCAGTAGCCGACCGAGTTGAAGAGGAACGGATAGGTGATGATGACGAGGCCGCCCTTGGGGGTGGGGAACTGCCAGCCCTTCAGGCTGCTGAGGATGCACGCTTCGACGGAGGCGTTGCGCAGGGTGGACGACTTGGTCTTCGCGGAGGCCACGCGGCCGTTGAGCCCGATGCTCCACTCCAGCACGACCTTGCCGGCGAGGCCCGGGTCCTTGAGCAGCGCGCGTTCGTAGCAGCCGTGGACTTCGTTGAGGTGGCTGTTGATGACCTTGGCCACGGCCTCGCGGTCCACGGTGCCCTGGGTGGAGGAGATGCTGCGCGCGGTGGCGCGCGTGACGGTGCCGCCGACGGCGCCCTTGCCCACGCCGCCCGCGCCCAGCGCGCCGATGCCGCCGCCGCCCTTGCCGCGCAGCAGCTCCGCGCCGAGCGTGGCGCCGCCGCCCTTGCCGCCGCCGCCCAGGCCGATGGTGCCCAGGCCCGCGTTGGCGATGGGCGCCTTGCCGATGAGCCCGGAGAGTTTGTAGTTGGTCTGCTTGACGTTCTTGCTGCCCGGGCCGCTGCCCAGCTTGTCCACGGCGGCCAGCAGGTCGTTGGCGGCGGGGCCGGCAGCGGACAGCTTCGCGAGCGCCTTCAGGGCCTTGCTCTCCGGCGCGGCGGCGACGACGGCCTTGGGCTCCGGGGCCTGCTGCTTCACGGGCTTGGGCGGGGCCTTCTCCGCGACGACGGGCTTCTCCTTGACGGGCTCCTTCTTCTTGAGCGCCTCCAGCTTCTTCTTGGCCTCTTCCTTCTTCTTGGGCTCGGGCGCGATGAGGCGCAGCGCCACGGGGGGCAGGTTCTTCTGGGTGAAGTCCGCGGTCGCGGGGCCCTGCGGCCGCACGGCGATGAAGTAGCCCAGGCCGCCGCCGAAGATGGCGAGGAAGAAGAGGGTCAGCCAGGGCAGGCCCTTGAGCGGGTTGACGAAGACGCGCTCGGGGACGGGCGCCGCGTAGGCGACGAGCGACATCTTGCCCTGGGTGAGGCGGGCCGCGGCGCCGTCGCGCAGCGTGACGAAGCGGCGGCTGCCGTCGGACTCGAGCGCCGCGGAGGTGACGGGGGCGAAGCGGCCGTCCGCGCCGCCCTTCTCCACGTCGGTGCCCGGGGGCACGAAGAGGCGGTAGTTGCCGTTGACGGATTCGGCGAGCGAGAAGGCGTCACCCTCGGGGAGGGTGAAGCCCCAGAGCGGCATGGGGGCCTGCTCATCGAGGGCGGCCTTGACGGGCTTCTTCGCGTCCGGGGCGAAGCGGCGCGCGTCGCGGCGGATGGCGCCCCAGTACAGCTCCAGGTAGAGCTGGGAGGCGCCCTTCCTGCCCGGGCCAATCTTCGGCGCGTGCGTGGGGCGCGTGGCCGCGGCCTTGTCGTGCAGGAGCGGGCCGGAGGCGGAGGGGGCTACGGCATCCAGATCCACGTCCGCCAGCAGATCGTCCGCGACGAGGAGGCTGGGCATGGCCTCGGACGGGGGCCGACGGCGGGCGGAAGGGACGGTGCCCGCGGGAACACCCGGGGGAGGCGTGCGCTTCGCGGGCGCGGGCAGCGCGACCGCAGGCTGCGAGGCCTGGGCATGCGCCTGGGCGCCCTGCGCGAACGCGGCCTGCGGGTGGGCCGCGTGCCCGTGTCCCGCCTGAGCGTGGGCTGCCTGCTGCTGGGCGTGCGTGGCCTGCGGGTGCGCGCCGTGCTGCGCCTGCGCGCCGTGCTGCGCGTGAGATGCGTGCTGTGCCTGAGCTGCATGCGCTGCCTGCGCCTGCGCGGCAAGCTGTGCCTGCTGCTGTGCGTAGGCGGCCTGCTGTGCCTGGGCTGCCTGTTGCTGCGCGTATGCGGCCTGCTGCGCCTGCTGCTGCGCGTAGGCAGCCTGCTGTGCCTGTTGCTGCGCGTGTGCAGCCTGCTGTGCCTGTTGCTGCGCGTAAACGGCCTGCTGTGCCTGCTGCTGCGCGTACGCAGCCTGCTGTGCCTGGGCCGCTTGTTGCTGCGCGTACGCAGCTTGCTGCGCCTGCTGCTGTGCGTACGCGGCCTGCTGTGCCTGGGCTGCCTGTTGCTGCGCGTATGCGGCCTGCTGCGCCTGCTGCTGCGCGTAGGCAGCCTGCTGTGCCTGCGCGCCCTGCGGCGGCGCGAAGCCCTGCGGTGCTCCGTTCGCGCCGTGCGGTGGCGCGAAGGCCTGGTGCGCTCCGTTCGCGCCGTGCGGCGGCGCGGCGGGCGGTGCTCCGGCGTTGCCGAAGAGGGCGGCGACCTCGGGGGGCGGCTGCGGCTTGGACTCGACGGGGCGCTGGTTCAGGATCCGCGTCTTCAGGACGAACGGGCCGCACAGCACCTCGTCCACGGAGCGGATCTCACAGGCCGTGACCTGGTGCCCGTTGACGAAGACGCCGCTGGTGCCGCCGCCCGCGTCCTGGATCGCGGTGCGACCGTTCTGGAAGTACAGCAACGCATGGCGCGGGGACACGGAGGTGTCGTCCAGCCGCAAGTCCGACGACGCATCGGAGCCGAGCGCGTAGGTACCGGGGACGAACACCTCCGTCCCCACCAGGAGGCCGTCGCGGAGGATGACGACTTGCAGGACGCTGGGCTGGCCGCTCAACGGTGACGCTCCCTTCGAAGGGTGATGGGCGGTACGGCCCTACTGATCGTAGACGGTGGCGAGCGTCTCGGAGCGGAAGCTGTCGCGCTCACGGAGCATCGACCGCACCTTCAATTCCTTGCGGTCATACAGGTACACCGCGCCGGACTTGTTCGTCTGGCCCTGGATGAGCCGATCGTCGAAGTCGATGCGCGACGGCCCTCGCTGCGGAGGCGCGGACGACGCCGTGGCTCCCGCCTCGCCCGTCACCGGATCCGTGACGGCGGTGGCGCCCGGACTCGCTTTCGTATCGATGCGCGGCGGCGCCTTGCTCGCGCCCTTCTTGGCTTTGGCGGCCTTCGCCTTGGAGGCGCGTCCACGCCCCTGGGCCCAGGCATCGTTCGCGGTGGAAAGGGGACCGAAGCCAAGCACGCTGGCGACGGCACAGAAGAAAAGGAAACGTCGCATCATCAACAGGTTAAGCGATGCGAGCCCCAAGCTGTCAACGCACACTCCAGCGCCATGCATCGACGGGTGTTGGGCAGGTGTGGGGGGCAGTCCACCTCACGTGGGGCGGGATCTCCACGCCTGAGACATTTCTTTCCGGCACGCTGGAAAGGTCGCGTGGGATTCCTTCCATCGGTTTGCTCCCCCAGCATGCGAGCAGACGTGGTGCGAAGTCTTCGCGGGGCGGTGGGCGGATGGAGGATGCTCGCGGGACGGAGGGTCGCGCTCGTGATGGGAGGCATTCGTTGGTGGGGACTCATCGCGGGCGTGCTCGGGGGCCTGGGCCTCGCGGTCGTGGGGATCCGCCAGCGCGGAGCGCCTCCCCCGCCCGTCGCGGCGCCCGTCCCGGCTGAGCCCCGGCCTGTCCTGCGGGCCGTGGGCCCGAAGCTGACCAGCAACCAGACCTCGCAGCCGCTCTCGCTCCATGGCGAGGCGTTGGTGCCGGGGTTGAAGCTGGTGCTCGGAGCGCCCTTCTCACGCGAGCTGCCGCTCACGGTGGTGGACGCGGGCCACGCGTACGCGAGGCTGCCGGCGGATCTCACCCTGCCGGTGGGCACGTTCCAGGCGGACGTCCAATTGTCGCTGGCCGCGAGCACCGGACCCCGGCCCGCGGGCACCGCGCGGCTCACGGTGGTCAACGACGCGGCCTTCCCGGACCTGACGGCGCTGGCGCTCGCGCCGGATGGGCGCACGCTCTTCGTCGCCTCTCCGCCCACGGACACGGTGTTCGCGCTCGACGTGGCGTCAGGCCAGGTGGAGTCGCTGGCGGTGGGGGACGGGCCGTCGGCGCTCGCGACGTGGAAGGACAAGGGGGGCCGGCCGTGGCTGGGCGTGGCGCACCAGTCCGACGCCGGGCTCTGGCTGTACGCGCTGGATGCGCCGGAGCGGAAGGCCCGCGTCGTGCCCACGCCCGCCGGTGTGTGGGGGCTGGAGGTGGAGGGCGCGCGCGGCGTGGCCTACGTGGCCGAGCACGTGCGCGACACGGTGCACGCCCTGGCGCTGGAGGACGGTCGCGAGCGCTGGAGCGCCCCGGTGGATCCGAACCCGCGAGCACTGGCGCGCTGGAAGGGCTTCCTGGCGGTGGGCAGCCTCCAGACCGGGCAGGTGGTGTTGCTGCGCCAGGACGACGGCCGGGAACTGGCGCCGCTGGTGCCGAAGCCGGGCGTGCCCATCGTCGGAGGGACCACGGAGGCGTACTCCGCGCAGGTGATGGGCGGCAAGGCGCCGCGCGCGCTGGTGGCGAGCGAGCGGCTGGGGCGCGTCTTCATGGCGAGCCTGGGGCCGAACGTGGGCCCCAACGCCCAGCGCATGGAGGTGAGCGCGAACAGCGGCGTCGCGGTGCTGGACCTGGACCGACAGCAGGTGGTGCGGCACCGGGGCTTCGGCGCGGGCGTGACGGAGGGACTGGCGCTGGATGACCGCGCCGGGCTGCTCTACGCGGCGGACATCGGGCTGGGACAGGTGCGGGTGCTGGACGCGAAGGCTCTGGTGGAGGGGGACGCGCAGGCGAAGGCGGCGGTGCTCCAGACGTTGCCCATCCCCGTGTCCGAGGACACGCCAAGGATCCGCCCGAAGGAGGACCTGGGGACGAAGGGGAGGGCGGGGGATGAGCTGCACTCGGGGCCGCGCTCGCTGGTGCTGGCGCCGGACGGGCGCACGCTCTACGTGCTCAACCGCTTCACGGGCACGGTGGCGGTGGTGGACGTGCGCGAGGCCCGCGCGGGCCGGGCCCAGGTGGTGCGGCAGTGGCCGGTGGTGGACGTGCGTCCGCGCGAGCAGCGCCGGCTGGGTCAGGTGCTCTACTTCGCGGACGTGGGCCGCACGGGGATGAGCTGCGATGCGTGCCACATCGAGGGACACACCGGCGGCGTGTTCTTCGAGAAGACGCGGCCCATGCGCATCTACCGGTCGACGACGGTGCTGGGGAGCCGGGACACGCCGCCCTACTTCACCCCGGCGAGCACGCACAGCCTCGCGGAGACGGCGCGGACGGTGGGCGGGCGCAACCGCTACCACAACCCCGACCCCTCACCCTCGGAGGTGGAGGCGCTGGCGCTCTTCTCATCCCTGCTGCCCACGCCGCCGAACCCCTACCGGGGCGCGGATGGCGCGCCGCTGGAGACGGTGACGCTGCCGGACGGCAGGCCCGGGCACCCGGCGAAGGGAAGGGCGCTGTTCGAGGGAAGGGCGCGCTGCCTGGCGTGCCACCCCGCGCCCCTCTACACGTTGGATCAGGACCCCTCGACGCGAGGGCAGTACCAGGACGTCGGCACCCCCGTGGCACTGCCCCTGCGCCTGGACCAGCAGCACCTGGTGAAGGGCGCGGCGCCGCCGTCGCTGGTGGGGACCTGGGACGTCTGGCCGCTGCTGACGAGCGCCACGGCGGGCTACGCGGTGCGGGAGGACCGGCTGGTGGTGGACTCCCGCTTCCCGCTGCGCACGCTGCTGGAGACGCCGGGCCTGAAGCACGGCGATGCGCAGGCCCTCACCCCGGAAGAGCGCGACGATCTGCTCGCCTACCTGCTCACGCTGTGAGGCGTGGGCGGGCGCGGCTCACCGCGCCGGATGGGAGTGGAACGGGAGCACCACCGCGGCCCGGGCCCTCGCGCTCAGCGCTTCGGCGAACAGGTTCCAGCCGAACGCCGCGAACGTGAGCACGGCCATCATCCCGCTGAACAGCCACAGCCCCATCATCACCGCGATGCCCAGGTGCATGCCCAGCGTCATCAGCACCCAGAGCCCTCGGGTGCTCCGGGGCCAGATGCAGACCACGTAGCCCACCTCCACCACCAGCGTGCTCCACGTCGCCAGCTTCACCACCCATGGCACCGACGCGAGCCACGCGAAGTCGAACTGGCCGTACTGGGGCTGCATCAGCACCTCCCAGAGCGCCGTTCCGTCCTGCCAGACCGGACCCAACGCCTTCTCCACGCCGGTCGTCCCGTAGATGATGCACAGGTGCACCTGCAACACGCGCAACGAAAGCGTGGCCGCCGCGGACGGTGCGCCGGACAGCCGCCCCGTGCCCACGTCGTGGGAGAACGCCGCGCCCACCGGCATCACCGCGCAGTAGAACAGGCTGATGTGCGCGAAGGTCTCCACCCCGTAGGCGAAGAAGTTGCCGCTGTTCATCAGCACCGTGTGAACCACCCACGCCACCACCGCGGACAGCCGCGTGCGGATGCCCAGCAGCAGGCCGACGAGCGCCACCACGTAGAGGACCGCCAGCGCCTGGACGCCCGCCGCCTGGGAGATGCCCAGCGGCGCCAGCGCGCCCGCCACCGCGTCCACCCGGGGCACCCATGGGGAGGCCATCGAGCGGGAGACGCTCGAGGGCACCAGTCCCCGCTCGCCGAACAGCTCCGGAAGGCTGTCCGCCAGCGTCCACGCCTGCACCAGCAGCAACGACGCGACACCGATGCGGAAGACGGCCAGCGGCCCCGCGGATGAAGGGGCGCTGATGAACGCGGCCAGGCGCTGACCGGCCGAAAGGGAGGCTGCGGAATTCGAGGTCATGGCGTCACCGCCTGGGCGGAAGAGGGGGTTGGAATCCGGCGCTCGAACACCGCGCGGTAGGCGTCCGTCCACTCGGGCTGGCCGCCGCCGCGATGCGCCTCCATGCTCGGCAGACGGAGCGCTTCCACGCGCACGGTGACCTTGCGGGCCTCCGGATGCCGGCCGAACATCGCCGCCGCCCAGGCCTGGGCCAGGGCGTCCCGGCTGTCCGGGAGCATGAAGCGCAACAACATGGAATGCATGCGCACGTTCACCGCGCTGCTGTCGTACTGGAAGTCGTCGCGCAGGCGCTCGCCGGAGGCTCCCTCCAGTTCGAAGGACACGCGCGTCGCCGGGCTCACCCCGGGGGCGAAGAAGCTGAAGCCGCTGCTCGCGCCCGTCCATTGCGCGTACCCCTGGACCCAGGGCGTCACGGCGTCCGTGGCCTTCAGGAGGGGCACGTGCAACGCGCCAGCGGCCGACAGGAGCAGATGCAGCACGGCCAGACCGGTGAGCAGTCCGTGCCAGGGAGACAGGGGGTATCGCATGGGGGCTCCAGACCGAGCGCCGGAGGAAACAACCTCCGGCGTCGGATGCGTCTGGGGAGAATCGTTACAAGAGGAATGAGAAGGCGGGGGCCCGCTCAGATGGCGCAGTTGCCGCCGGTCTGGTTGCCGCTGATGTTGCCGTTGCCGATGAGGGCACCGCCCAGGAAGCCGCCGTTGCCGATCAGGTTGCCGACCATGTTGCCCAGGAGGAGGCCCAGGAAGCTGCCGCAGTTGCCGTTGCCGGTGTCGCCGCCGCCGCCGCCGCCCGCGAGCACGCCGTCCTTCGCCACGAGGACGACCTCCTCCATCGCGACCGCCTGACGCGGGTCGTTGCTCTTCACGTCGGAGCCGTGGGCCAGGGCCCCCGTCGCACCCAGCGCCAACGCGAACATCGCCACCGTGCCGCCGACCTTCATGTTCGTCTTCTTCATTGTGTGCTCCTTGGGATTGGACAACGACGGCAATGTTTTTCCTCCGCTGGAAATCGGTAGCATCCCGGTAAGACAAGGCGGTTGTTGGGTGCCTGGGGCATGGCGGACGCGGACGTCCATGAGCGGCAGGCAGGCGCGGTTTTTCTCCACCGGCATGAAATGTCGGTCCTGACTGCGCGTCCTCGCGCGGGCTGATGCCGCGGGACGCTTGCGTCGGACTGGGGGGCTGGGGTCTACAATCCAACGAATGCGTTCCTCCCCCCGGGTCGCCTGGCTCCTGGTTCCAGCGCTGTTGCTGTCCTGCTCCGACGCGGGGCTGTACGCGCTCGACCGCCGCTCGGGAGGCTCCCGGGACCGCGCCAGCTTCGAGGGGGATGTCTGCGTCCCCGAGGCCACCGGGGACGCGTTCCCCGTGAAGGTCATCTTCGCCCTCCAGGGCGGAAGCGGCGTGGAGACGGAGCTGGTGGGCTACGCGGTGGATGGGCTCACGACGCTCACCTCTCGCTTCACCGGCCCACAGCTGCGCTTCGGGCTCGTCGCCTTCCACTCGGTGGCCACCGGCCTGCAGGGCAGCTTCACCGACGCGGCCTCCTTCCAGGCGGTGCTGCCGCGCTACGCCAGCTACCAGCAGCAGGGCCCCATCAGCATCCGCTCCGCGCTGCGGCTGGCCAAGAGCCTGATGTCCGGCGACATGCAGGCGGCCTGTCGGGGCGAGGTCGCGCGCTCGCGCTACGTCGTGGTGCCCGTCATCCGCAGCTCGGACGTGAGCTGCGACAACCCGGCGTACAACATCGGCATCGACAGCCGCTGCACCGCGCTGGCGCAGGCCTCCGCCTGCAACGCGACGCCGGAGTCCCAGGCCGCGTGCAACGCCGCGTGCAGCCAGTGTGAGCTGACCGCCGTGGTGGGGGAGCTCAAGGCGCTGGCGGAGCAGTTCGGCGCGGGCGAGGTCAGCATCCAGCCCGTCTATGTGCGCGGCGCGGAGCCGGACCCCGTCACCCGCCTCCAGGTGGCCGCCATCGCCAACGCGGGCGGCAGCGAGCCGGTGGAGACGGACTTCGCCGGCCTGCCCAACGCGCTCGCGCGGCTGGACTACGGCTCGCTGGACAACGCGCTCAAGCTCAAGCGCTTCCTCGCCTTCAACCGCAACGTCCAGGTGCGCAACGGCCAGATGCTGGCCGACAGCGACGGCGACGGCGTCGGGGACGACGACGAGCGCGCGCTCGGCCTGGACCCCATCGTCTCCGACACCGACCAGGACGGCCTCATGGACGGCGTGGAGCTGCGCATGGGCCTGGATCCGCTCGCCGTGGACGTCATCAACGGGTGCAGCGTGGTGCTGGACACCGACGGCGACCGGCTCAACGACTGCGAGGAGCGCGTGCTCGGCACCGACCCCTGCGTGGGCGACACCGACGGCGACGGGCTCCCGGACCTGGTGGAGGCCCTGTCGCAGACGAACCCGCTGGTCCCCGAGGACCTGCTCGACAGCGACCGCGACGGCCTGTCCAACGTCGCGGAGGTCGAAGCCCACGGCGACCCGCTGAGCGCCGACCGCGACTTCCACCGCGAGCGCGGCTACGGCTACTCCATCGTCCCGCTGCCCCCGGTGGGCACCAGCAACCGCGCCTGCTACCGCACCCGCGTGGAGAACGTCTCCCTGGTCCCCACCCTGGAGCGCCCCCACCCGTTCTTCCCCGGCGAGTTCATCTCCGCGGGCACCAACGAGGTCTACCTCTACCTCCAGGTGGGCCGGGACAATGATCCGCGCGGCGCCGGCGTGGGGTCCCTGTTCATCCAGGAAATCCAGTACGACGCCGACACCGGCCGCACCCCCGCCGGCATCGTTCCCCTCACCTCCGACGACTTCATCGTCGGGACCTGAGCCCTGCCCGGGCGTGGGGTGTCCCCCACAGTCTCAATGGGGTGTGCCCCCCACACCCAGCCTGTAGCAACCGTCCATGAGTCCGCAACCCCTTGAAGTTCTTGGATTCAATAGCAGCCAGGCAGACGGATCGCCTCTTGCTAGGGAAGGGGTTGTGAAAGGAGTCACCATGACTATCGCTCGCTTTGCCCCCATGCTGGCGCTCGGCGCCTTCCTGGTGCTGTCCCCCAGCACCGTGCAGGCCCAGGATCAAAACCCGGACAACCCGGAGTGCCTCGGAGATGAGTGCGGTCGCCCCAAGGAGGAGGGTGGCGGCTGTGGCTGTGGCTGTGGGTGTTCCGTCTGGGTCGCGTACACGGACGACGGCAAGACGCTGTCGTACACGGATGACGCGGACGGCGACGGCAAGGCGGACGACAAGGACAACTGCCCGTTCACGTCCAACCGCGACCAGTTGGATGGCGACACGGATCAGGCCGGAGACTCCTGCGACAACTGCCCGGCGGTCTCCAACGCCACGCAGCTGGACACGGACGGCGACGGGATTGGCGACGCGTGCGACCCCGACGACGACAACGACGGCAAGGCGGACGGCGCGGACAACTGCCCCTCCATCCCCAACGCCAACCAGGCGGACAACGACGGCGACGGCCTGGGCGACGTCTGTGACGACGACGACGACAACGACGGGCACAAGGACGGCCAGGACAACTGCCCGCTCGTCGAGAACCGCATCCAGACGGAGATGCCCGCGGACGTGAGCCAGTGCCGCGTGGACGCGGACGGCGACAACATCTCCGACAACCTGGACAACTGCCCCGGCCTGTCCAATGGCACCCAGAAGGACACGGACGCGGACGGCATCGGCGATGACTGCGACGCGGACATCGACAACGACTCGGTGCTCAACGCGCAGGACAACTGCTCCGCGTTCGCCAACCGCGACCAGGCGGACGACGACGGCGACGGCATCGGTGACGCGTGCGACACGCGCTACTGCGTGGTGCTCAACCGGGACCAGCCCAACGACTGCCTCGACCCGAAGGCGCCCTTCAGCGTGGGCACCGGTGGCGTGCTGAGCGTGGAGAAGACGGGCACCGCCGTGCGCCCGCCGCTGTTCGCCAACCGCAACGGCGCGGCCATCGAGTACACCTGGACGGTGGTGAAGCGTCCCTCCGGCTCCACCGCCGTGGTGGAGAACCCCAAGGGCGCCGTCACCTACAGCCGCCACTGGGAGTACCAGTACGTGGACGGCAGCGTGCCCAACTTCAATCCGGACAAGGAAGGTGAGTACGAACTGCAGGTGTCCACGCGCCTGGCCTTCGCCGACCGCGTGTTCCCCGACCAGCGCGCCTCCGTGTCCAGCCTGTTCGTGAAGGTGGGCACGGACGAGGCTGGCAGCGGCTGCACGTCGCTGCCCGCGGGTGGCAGCGTCGCCGCCCTGGGAGCGGGCGTGCTCGGCCTGCTGCTGCGCCGCCGTCGGAAGGCGTAAGGTCCACCCCCCCATGCCCGGAGGTCCGCATCGCATGCGCCGTCAGCTCGTGGTTCCGTTTCTTGCGACCGGCCTCCTGGCCTTGGTGGGTGTGCTGTCCTGTTCCGACTCGCTCCTGGAGCCTCGTGCCCAGGAGCAGTCGCAGCTGGATGACAAGCTGACGCTCACCGGCCGGGTGTGTACGCGCCCGGCCAACCCCACCGGCTTCCCGGTGAAGGTGGTGCTCGTCGTCGACGAGTCCGGCAGCATGTGCGTGTCGGATCCTCCGGGCTCGCAGGAGGGCAGTGGCTTCTGCGAGCGCGCCGAGGTGCGGGGCATCATCCCGCCCGGCGTCACCGAACCGGCGCGCGTGCGCGCCCTGAAGAACCTGGTGGCGGGCTTCAAGCGCATCAACGACCGCCGCGAGGGCAACATCAGCATCGCCATTGCCCCGTTCGAGACGAACGTGAAGAACACCTGGCCGCCCGCGGCCACGGGTGACCGCTTCGCGCCTCCCGGGGACATCAACGGCTACATCGAAGGCCTCCAGTCGCAGCTGGGCAAGGGCACCGACTACCAGGGTGCGCTCAGCTACGCGTACAGCATCATCGCCAGCGACATCGCCGCGGTGTCCCAGGCGACGCCGGAGCTCCTGCCGCGCACGCGCTACGTCGTCGTGTTCCTCACCGACGGCACGCCGTACCCGCGCTGCTCCGGCAACGACGACCTGTCCGTCTACGCGGGGCCGGACAGCCCGGACCTCACCTGGCGCGACTCCATCTCCAGCTTCTGCAACGCCACCAGCACCACCGACGCCATCACCGGCTTCGAGGTGGGCACCGACCGCAACCAGAACTACCAGCTCTTCAGCTACGTGCGCCGGCTGATGGAATTGAAGACGCAGTACAACGTGGGCGACGTGCGCATGCACACGGTGCTGCTCTTCAACGAGGAGGCGGTGCGCGCCTGCGGCCCCATCTGCCAGGACATCTACGGTACCTACCCGGGCGTCCCGGAGGCGCAGTACCCGGCGGCGGCGAAGAAGATCGCCTCGTACCTGCTCAAGCGCTTCGCGGAGATGGGCAACGGCGTCTACCAGGAGTTCAGCGACACGGCGGAGATCTCCGAGCTGGGCCTGGGTGCGCTGGACTACTCATCCTTCGCCTCGCCCAACGTGATGAAGACGCTGGTGGTGGAGCCGCTCAGCTCCGCGCCCGGGGACGACGGCCGCGTGCTGGACAGCGACGGCGACGGCGTGCCGGACGAACTGGACAACAGCTTCCAGTTGAAGACGAACCCCTTCACCCTGGACAGCGACGGCGACTGTCTCAGTGACGGCTTCGAGTACCGGCGCCAGGACCAGGGCTTCCGTCCGGGCAACGACCTGGACGCGCGCGGCTGCGACCCCAAGTCCCCGCTGACGCCCGGCTGCGTGTGCCGCGACACGGACGGTGACGGGCTGTCGCAGTTCGCCGAGGACTACCTCAAGACGCGCCAGGGCATCGTGGACAGCGACGGCGACGGCGCGCCGGACGGGCTGGAGGCGAAGTACGGCCTCAACCCGCTGCAGTCCAGCGTGGCGGGCCTGGACACCGACGGTGACGGCGTGCCGGACGACGTGGAGCTGAAGGCCGGCAGCGACCCCACCCGGCGTGACCGGCCCTTCCACGACAAGTACGGCATCCAGTACGAGGTGAAGAAGGTCGAGGACGGCAACGACACGGACGGCGTCTGCTACGACTTCACCGTGTCCAACCTCCAGATGGTGACGCCGCCGGACCGCTCGGGCGTGAAGCAGGGCTACAACCTGTTCAAGGTGTGGTTCGCGGAGGCGCCGGAGAGCGGCGTCGCGACGGACTACGGCGTCTGGCGCACCGCGTGTGCCTGGGCGCAGTACGCGCCGCCCAGCGTGCGCGTGCCGCTGGGGCCGGACCTGGCGATGGAGGACCGGAACTTCATCCGTCCGGACCAGCTGGTGGATCCCTGGAGGGCCCAGGGCAATTGCGTTGGCGTGTCGCCGTCGCAGGGGGGCGCGTCTCCGTGAGCCGCACCGGACGTGGGTGGGCGTTGGCCCTGGTGGGCCTCGCCGTGGTGGTGGCCTGCACCGATTCGTACCTCTATGACCCGCGCCGGGACACGGACGTGCCGGCGGACCGGGCGGTGGCGCTGGACGGGCGCTTCTGCACGCTGGGCGCCAATGAGGTGCGCCGGCCCATCAAGATCATCGTCGCCATGGACGCCAGCCAGTCCATGCGCGTGAGCGACCCGGACGGCAGCCGCGCCACCGCGCTGGTGGAGCTGATTGAGAGCCTTCCGCAGGACGACGAGGTGTCCATCGCGGTGATGCTGTTCGCCGGCAGCACCACGGCGTTCCTCACGCAGGACCCGGGCCCTCCGCTGGAGGACGGCTTCGTGCAGTTGTCGCTGCTGGACGCGACGGCGAAGGCGAAGCTCACCGAGCAGCTGCTCACCTTCCGCAACACCGACACCTCTCCGAACCGGGACTCGACGGACTTCGTCAAGCCGCTGTCGGACATCTACTCGCTCATCAACACGGACATCGCGCGGGCGCGGTTGCAGCCCGACGGCAGCGAGGCGCTGGCGCAGGCGCGCTACTCGGTCATCTTCCTGTCGGACGGCAAGCCCACGAACAACCAGGATGACGAGCTCATTCGCGGTGACGCGGTGGTGCGCATCCGGCAGCTGCGCGACCTGGTGGAGGACGTGCGCTTCAACACCGTGCACGTGTTCAACCCCACGCAGCCGGTGCCGTCGGTGTGCGACCTGGTGGCGGAGGACGGCGGCTTTGGCGACGGCGGCTGCCCGCTGCTCATCATCAACCAGAACGCGGACCGGCTGGAGAAGATGGCGAGCCTGGGCGGCGGCAACTTCCGCGACTTCCGCAACAACGAGCCCATCAACTTCCTCAACTTCCAGTTCGGCCAGGTGCGCCGCGCCTTCATCGTGAAGGAGTTCATCGCGTCCAACTTCTCCGCGCCCCCCGGCAGCCCGCTGGACGAGGCGGACACGGACGGCGACGGCCTCACCGACGCGCGCGAGGCGGAGCTGGGGACCAATCCCAACCTGCGCGACACCGACGGCGACGGCTTCAGCGACGGCGTGGAGGTCTACTTCCGCGACCGGGGCGTGCAGTTCGACCCGAACCAGGAAGTGCAGCCGGACGGCGGCGGCCTGGACAAGGGCTGCCCGCCCGCGCTGCGCGGCACGGACACGGACTGCGACGGCCTGCTGGACTGCGACGAGCAGTTCATCGGCACCAACGCCACGCTGCAGGACAGCGACAGCGACGGCGTGCCGGACGGCATGGAGTGGCGGGGCAGCACCCAGGGCGCGAGCAACGACCTGGATGAGGATCCGGACACCGACGGGCTGACCAACCGCAACGAGGTGCGCATGCACATGCGGCCGCTCCAGGTGGACACCGCCAACCTCGCCTCGGATGCGTACCGCTACAGCGTGGAGGCGGAGGGCCCGGTGGATGCGGAAGGCCGCCAGTGCTACCGCTTCCGCGTGGACAACGTGCTGCTCGCCAACACGCTGCCCCTCATCGCCGACGGCGGCGTGGACGGTGGCGTGGACGCCGGCACCGTGCAGCGCGGCGCGGGCTACAACGACATCTACCTCTCCGTGTCCATGCTGCCCGCGGATGATCCGACCGCGCGCACGCTGGTGCGCACCTTCCGCGTGGACTCCGTGCGCTACCCGGTGGGCGGCATCAAGTCGCCCCCGGATGGCATCGTCCGCGTGAACCCCGAGGACTTCGTGGAGGGCTGCCCCGGCGTCCTCCCCACCCTCGCGCCTGCCCCTTGAACCCTCCCGAGTCCCCCATGCGCCTTCGCTCCCGACTGCTCCCGCTCGCGCTCCTGCTCCTGGCCGCCTGTTCCTCGGATGGGGAGGACACGCCGGATGCCGGCACCGGCGTCGTGGAGGACCTCTGCAACACCCGCGAAGAGGCCCTGACGAACGCCGACTGCGAGCTGAGGCCCGGCGTGCCGATGGAGCGCTTCCTGGCGCTCACCGGTGAGGTGAAGGCGGGGGATGAGGACTGGTACAGCATCCGCATCCCCGCCACCGCCAACGCGCGCACGCTGGTGCACATCACCGGCGTGTACCTGGCCTCCAGCACGCCGGTGAACCTGTCCGTCTCCGTGCAGGAGAAGGACAAGGACACGTCGCTGGTGGCGAAGTCGGATCAGCACGGCTCGGGCGCGCCCCGGCCGGTGGACATCGTGCTGCCGTACGGCACCCCGGACACGCAGCTGGTGGTGGTGGTGCGCGACGCGCCGACGAACCCCGCGCGCCCCGCCTTCGACGCGCGCAATTCCTACCGGCTCACGGTGGAGCTCATCGAGAACCCGGACACGAACGAGCCCAACGACGTCACGCCCACGCCCATCGCGCTCGCGGCCGAAGGGGCCGTGCAGGTGGGCACCGCGAAGGGCTACCTGGCGACGGACAACGACGTGGACCGCTTCAGCTTCCCGCTGACGGCGGGGAAGATTGCCTACGTGCGCGTCACCGCGCCGGACCAGGGCTTCGCGCCCAACTACCGGCTGTCCTATGAGCTGCTCCGCCCCGGCACCACCGACAAGGAGTCGGAGGGCAACGTGCTGCCCAAGGTGCACCCGGGCGTGCTGGCCACCGCGCGCAAGGTGAAGCTCGCCGGCACGTGGACGCTGGTGGTGAAGGGCTACCGCCCGGCCAACGACCCGGTGCCCGCGGGCGACCTGCGCCAGCCGTACGAGGTGGAGGTTCGCGTCCTGGACGAGGCGGATCCGCAGGACCAGTCCGGGGACAACGACGCCTATGCGCGGGCGTTCTCGCGCGACCTCGTGGGTGCGCCCGGCACGTCCACGTCCTTCTCCGGCCGGCTGGGCTACGTGTCCGACCGCGACTGGTTCGCGTTGCGCGTGCCCGCGTACAGCAAGCCCAGCGTGCTGCGCTACCGGCTGGTGCCGCTGGGCACGGGCGGCCGCTTCGAACCGCTGCCCCTGCCGCTGGGCCAACTGGCGGACCGGCAGGTGCTGGTCTTCACCACCGTGGGCGCGGCGCCCACCCCCGAGCTGCGCACCCAGTGCTCCAACGACCCCCTCGTGTGCCCTCGCGACGTGCGCGAGCACCCGGATGCGCCGTCGCTGGTGCAGACCTACTGCAACACCGCGGAGGCGGTGCTGTGCCTCCAGTCGCTGCGCGAGGAGGGAGACCCGGCGCGCTTCGCCAACCTGGGCAACTTCCAGGGCGCGCTGCCGGTGCCGGCGCACGCGGGGCTCGCGACGTACCACTTCGTGGTGCAGGACGACGGCACCAACTGGGCGGACGACCGCGACTACCGGCTGGAGGTGAGCTGGGAGGACGACGACGCGGAAGAGGTGGGCGCCTACAGCGGCAACGTTGAACAGCCGCGCGCCAAGACGCTCAACAGCGTGGGCGCGGGCAACCTGCCGGCGAGCGACGCCACCTTCGAGGCGAAGGGCCAGCTGTCCTACGGCCATGGCCGGCTGCGCGACAACGACCGCGCCACGGGCCTGGGCGTGCGCGGCCCCACGGACTACGACGCGGTGCCGTCCGACACGGACACGTACGCGTACACGCTCCCCAGCCGCACGGCGCCGGAGGACGCGTCGTGGCTGGTGCAGTGGGAGGTGGACAACCTGCCCGACGGTGGCACCCCGCATGGGCTGGCGTTGGACCTGACCTTCTGTGACGGCACCCCTCCCACCGATGGCGGCACCAGCGCGTGCACGCCGGTGTCCACCACCAGCTCCGGTGGGGCGCTGACGCTGGCGTACAGCGGGTCGGTGATGCGCGCCTGGCACACCACGGCGAGCACGCCCCTCTCCAGCTACCAGGCGCAGTACCAGTTGGAGAAGACCGCCACCACCACGCGCGTCACGGTGGCGCCCTATGCGTGTGCCTGCCTGGAGCGGCGCTTCATCCAGGGCGGCACGCTCAAGGTGGCGGTGAGCGCCACCGAGCGCAGCGACTACGGGCGCGTGGGCTACACGTTGCGCACCGGCTACGGCGACTACCCGCGCACCTATACGGCGCCGGATGGTGGCAGCCCCACCCAGTGCCCGGCGCCCACGCAGGACGGTGGCACGTGGGTGGGTGGTTGCCAGTTCACCCGCTAGCGGGCCCGGACGGGCGGCGGGGTTTCACACCTCCGCCGCCTTCGGGCGCTCCGCGACCGCTACCGGGCGACGCCCTTGCCCTTGAGCGTCAGCTCCCGGGTGTCGCCGTCGGCGGAGTTGGACTTGATGGTGAGCTTGCCCTCGAAGTCCTTGGCCGCGTTGGGCTTGAAGGCGACCTCGATGAAGGTGCGCTGGTAGGTCTCCAGCTTCAGGGGCCCGTTCTCCGGCCAGGTCTCCGGCTTCTTCATGGTGAAGACGCCCGGACCGGAGATGGAGGCCTCGTTGAGCTCCAGCGTCTGGAGGCCGCGGTTCTCCAGATAGAGCGTGTTGAAGGTGGTCGCTCCCACGTAGGTGCCGGCGGAGAACTCGGTGTCGAAGCTCAGCTCGGTGCGGTCGATGAGAAGCTGCGGCGTGTTCGGCAGCTCCTCCGCTTCGTCTCCGCAGCCCGCCAGGGCGATGATGGTGAGGGGCAGCCACAGGTTGCGCAGACGCATGGACATCCACTCCTCGGTGAGGTTCAGAGAATGTTTGGCGTTGTAACACGGAGTGCCCACGCGCTGACGGGGGCGTTGCTGTTGATGGTGCTGAGCGGTTGCGGCGGCTCGCGCGAGGACTTCATCGGTCCGCGCGTGCAGGATGTCTGCAAGGCGTCCTGGCCCGTGTGCAACCAGTTCGCGGGCTGCATCCTGGGGCCTGAGAGCTATTCCGAAGGCCGCTTCCCCGGCCGCGGGCAGGTCATCGTCCGGGTGCCGGAGGCGTCCACCATCAAGGTGAGCTTCTACCTGGAGGAGGTGACGGCGGCGGGCGAGGAGACGGCCGTCACCGTGCACGAGGAGGGCTGCCGTGCGCGCCAGCGTCAGGCCGCCACGGGCCGCGCCGCGTTGGACCAGATGGAGAAGTTCGGCGAGTTCACCCGCCAGGTGGACGTCACCGGCGTGGGCGACCACCTGGTGGAGTTCGATTCCGACATGCAGGCGCGCTACGTCGTGAAGGTGGACGTGACGCCGCTGCGCGTCCAGGAGTGACGCGCGTCAGCCCTTGAGGGTGCTCACCAGGTGGTGGGCCACGCGGAAGCTGTTGGCCGCGATGGTGAGCGTGGAGGGCACGCTGCCTCCCGTGGGCATGAAGCTGCCGTCCACCACGTAGAGGTTGGGCACTTCGTGCGCGCGGCAGTGCTTGTCCAGCACGGAGGTGGCCGCGTCGTCGCCGAAGCGGCAGGTGCCGTGCTGGAGGATGGTGGTCTCTCCCTGCGTGCCCACGCGCTCCACCGCGTCGGGGTCCAGGCGCAGCAGCACTTCTTCACCGCGTTCCACGAGGAAGCGCGTGGCGGCGTAGTCCGCCGGGTGCCGGTCCAACGTGATGGCGGCCACGGGGATGCCGTACTTGTCCTTCACCCCGGACTCCACCGTGACGGAGGTGCCGGGCGTGGGGAGGAACTCCGCGTAGACCTCGAACTCGAGGATGCGCGAGTCGCGGTACGCGCGCATGCGGTCCTTCAGCTCCTTGCCGAACACACCGGACTTGCCGGAGCCCGCGAGCCCTACCGCCGCGAAGATGGGGTTGGGGTGCGACCACATGAAGCCCAGCGTGCCGCCCTTCCTGAAGCCGTGGCGCGCGTCCGGCATCAGGTAGAAGTCCTGGACGCTGCGGTTGACGAAGGGCGCGGGGTCCATGAGCCACGGCCGCGCCTCCTTCTGCTTCGACACGCGGAAGATGGCGCGCGAGCCGCCGAAGGAGCTGAAGAGCAGGTTCTTGCCCACGAGCCCGCTGCCGTTGGCCAGGCCATTGGGGAAGCGGCTGGAGGTGGAGTTGAGCAGCAGGCGCGCGCTCTCCACCGCGGTGGCGGAGGCGATGATGACCTTGGCGGGCTGCTCCTGCGTGACGCCGTCCTTGTCCAGGTACACCACGCTCTTGGCGCGGCCCTGGCGGTCCACTTCGATGGAGCGCGCCATGCTGCCGGGGCGCACCTCCACGTTGCCGGTGGCGATGGCGGCGGGGATGAGGCTGACGTTGGTGCCGCTCTTGGCGCCCGTCTCGCAGCCGTAGCTGCCGCACAGCGCGCAGTACGCGCACGGGGCCCGGCCCTTGTAGGCCTTGCTGAGGATGCCGCGTGCGGTGGGCGTCGAGTGCCAGCCGAGCGCCGAGCACGCCTTGTCGATCTCCGACGCGACGGGGTGCACGTCCAGGGGCGGCAGCGGGTAGGGACCGCTCCGGGGCTCCGCGAAGGGGTGGGGGACGGCGTGGCCGGAGACGCCCATCTCCGCTTCGGCCTTGTCGTAGAAGGGCGCCAGGTCCTCGTAGGAGATGGGCCAGTCCGCCACGGTGGTGCCGGGGACGGCGCCCAGCGTGGAGCGCAGGCGGAAGTCCACCGGCTTGAGGCGGTAGAAGAAGCCGCTCATGTGCACGGTGCCGCCGCCCACGCAGTTGGCGGTCCACGCGACGTTGCTGCGCTCGTAGCGGGCCTTGGCGCCGTGGCGCACGAGGTGGGGCTCCTCCCACGGCAGCGGCATGAAGAAGTTGCGGCGGCTGTTGAGGATCTCGTCGTGGACGAAGTCCTTGGGCTGGTAGTGCCGGCCCTTCTCCAGCACCACGACCTTGAAGCCCGCGCGGCCCAGCTCCAGCGCGAGGGGCGCGCCGCCCGCGCCGCTGCCGATGATGCAGACGTCCACCGCCTTCACGGGTGGCCTCCGCACTCGCGCAGGCACTTGGGGCCGTCGTAGCCCTCCGGGGGCGCCATGGCGATGGTGCCCACGGTGTCGAAGCCCATGAGGCGCCAGCCGACGCGGCCCTTGTTGCCGCCGTAGGACGGGTCGCCCAGGAAGCCCTCCAGGCTGAGCGTCATCAGCAGTTCGAAGAAGTGCGCC
The DNA here is from genome assembly GCF_003612065.1 of Corallococcus sp. CA047B. Classification (NCBI taxonomy): domain Bacteria; kingdom Pseudomonadati; phylum Myxococcota; class Myxococcia; order Myxococcales; family Myxococcaceae; genus Corallococcus; species Corallococcus sp. CA047B. The sequence goes on along the minus strand of NZ_RAWD01000113.1, from coordinate 6,433 downwards.
TCACCGCTGCCGGCCGCGCTGTCCTTGAAGATGGCGAGCAGTTCGTCCTGCTGGGCGGGCGTGGCTTTCGCGAAGCCCTTCTGGAACATGCGGTCCGCCCGGCGCTCCAGCGCGGCGAGGCCCTGGAGGAAGTCGCGGTGCATGGACTCCAGGCCCTGCGTCTCCAGGATGCGGTCGATGTAGAGGGCCACGTCCGCGTCCTGGGCGCCGGGGTCCTCGTCGCGCGGCAGGAGGCGTTCGGTGGCCGCGACGACGACGGCGTACTCGAAGGCGGAGAAGGTGCGCAGGGCCTGCCCGGTGGCGGTGGTTCCAGACGGTTCAGAAGGTTTCGCGGGCTCCGGGTCCTTGGAGCGCTTGCAGGCGGCGCCGCCCAGCAGCACCACGCCACCGCCGAAGAAGGTGAGGCGCTGGATGAAGGTGCGCCGGGACAGCCGTCGGGGGAGCGAACTCGCGCGAGCCATGGCCGGACAGCCTAGCCCAAATGCGCATCCTCCACGGTGCGAGGAAGGGCCCGGAGTCGGTTGGCCGCCCACCGCCGGGGTGCAGGATGCTCGCACCGCGAGGCTTGTCCGACCTGGAAGTCGCTCGGCTGGCATAGGATGGCGCGCTCAAGCAGGCCGGACTCGACCAAGGAGAAGAACCCCATGAAACGGCACGCGTGGCTATTGGGTGCGGCGCTCGCGCTGGGATGCGGCGGCGGCAAGCCAGCCAATCCCGACGCTGGACCGGGCCCCGGGACGGATGCGGGTACGACGGAGACGCCGTTCGTGAAGCTGGTGGTGGACACGGAGCCGAGCGAGTTGCACACCATCTCCTCCATCGCGATGGCGGTGGGGCCCGATGACCGCATCGGCATCGCGTACTTCGTGAAGGTGAACGACAAGGACTCCGAGCTTCGCTACCGCGAGGTGAAGGACGGTCAGGTGCAGGCGACCGCGGAGACCATCGCCACCGTGCAGCGCGTGTATGGCGTGTCGCTGGCGTTCGCGCCGACGGGGCAGCCCGCGGTGAGCTACCTGGGCGGCGGCAGCGACGAATCCATCTACTGGTTCCAGAGCGACCTGGCGGTGTCCTACCGCAATGCGAACGGGACCTGGACCGAGCGCATCGCGGTGACGAAGGGCGACCAGGCCGTCTCCGGCAATCCGGTGAGCGACACCGGCTACCTCGTGGGGCTCAATCCCTCCATCGTCTTCAGCGGCAGCAATGCCCTGGTCGTGTACCGCGACGGGCACAACGGACAGTTCCCCCAGCAGGACTGGGCCGGAAGCGACGTGGAGCTGGCCAGCGGTGGCCCCACGGCGTGGCAGCACCGGGTGGTGGCCTCGGGCGGTGATCAGAAGGGGGCGTATGGCGGGCACCTGCAGATGCTGATGGCGGACGGGCAGCCGGCGCTGGTGTTCGACCAGGCCTTCGGGGCCGCGGACGCCCCGGGGCAGAACGTCTACTTCCAGCGCCGCAACGCGGATGGCACCACCTGGACGCCGCCGGTGCAGGTGCAGGCGGTGGGCAACACGATGCTGGGCGCGTCGATGGCGTACGACGCCACGGAGGGCTTCGGCATCGCCGCGGTGGACCGTTCGAACAACCGGCTCACCTTCATCTCCTGCTCCGGCAAGACGGGGGCGAAGTGCGCGGCGGCGGGGGACTGGACGCTGCCGGATCCCGTCTACCAGACGGGTTCGGGCGGCTGGTATCCGTCGCTGGCGTTCGACCCGGCGACGCATGATCCGTCCATCGCGTTCCACATCTGCTCACTGGAGTCCGGGCGCAACGAGGGCAGCTGCTCGCCGTCGGATGACGCGCTCGTCATCGCCACCCGCGTGGAGAGCCAGTGGCGTGAGACGACGGTGGACTTCGACGGAGGCTGGTCGCCGAAGCTGGCGTTCCTGTCGTCGGGCCAGCGCGTGGTGCTGTACCGGTCCGGAAGCACCAAGGCCCTGACGCTGGCGGTGGAGCGGTGAGCCACGCGGGACGCGTCCTGGCGGCGCTGGGGCTCGCGGGGCTGGTGTCCGGCGCGGGCATCGTCGGCTGCCGGGGGGACAATGAATTGTCCGGCAGCGTGTCGGAGCTGTTCCCCATCACCGACGTGTCGCGCGTGGAGGTGCGCCGCAACCCGGAGGCGCTCCAGGTGAGCTACTTCCGCAACAACGGCCTGGATGTGGACCTCGTCGCGCGGCTCACGGTGGACACCGAAGGGGTGGACCTGAAGCCGGGCACGAAGGTGCAACTGGGTGGCACCACGCCGTCCGGTCGCGACCGCGCGTCGGTGGTGCACGTGGCCGCGGGTGAGCCCGCGCGTGTCTTCACCCCGGTGGAGCGCGGCGACCTGGTGCTGGACGAAGGCGGCAGCCCGGATCAGCTCACGCGCGGTGACTTCTCCCTGTCGTTCAAGAAGGGGGATGGGTACGGCGCGGGCCGCAGCCTGGAGGGGACGTTCTCCGCCACCGCGCTCGACGCGGGCTTCGGTCCGGACCTGGGTGACGTGGTGGTGGACGAACCCGCGCCCTGATTCACTCGCGGGGGCTTCCGGTGGTTGCACGCACCGGAAGCCCTCTGCTTCATGCGCCAGGCTTCAGGGCGTGCAGGTGTTGAGCGAAGCCATGCCCTGGGAGAGCTGTCCCTGGTGCGTGGCGAATTGGGCGAGCGCCGGGGCGCCGCCCTCCAGGAAGAGCTGCCGCGCGGTGTCCACCGCGTCCCGGGCGTGCACGGTCACCGTGGTGCCGGTGGCGTTGGTCACCTTCACGGCGCCGTCCTCCTGGCCCTGCGCGCGGATGAGCAGGGCGCCCGCTTCGTCGCGCGCGACCATGCCGTCCTCCAGCGGTTCGAAGTAGCGCACCAGCGGGGCCTGGCCCTCGCGCTGCAATTCCAGACGCATGACGCCGGACTCCAGGTCGCGCGTCATCTTCAGCGTGTCGGTGGGGCTGAGCTTCACGATGCGCGTGTTGGGGTCCTCGCCCTCCACGCTGCTCACCGGGTTGCTGCCGCTCCAGAACTCGATGCTGTTGACGACGAGCGCATCCACCAGCGCGCCGATTTCATAGACGGGGACGACGACGAAGACGAGGAACACCAGCCACTGGACGAACTTGTTCCCGGAGATGCCCTTGTTGAACTGCCAGATCTTCTGCGTGAGCTTGAACGAGCCGAAGCAGCCCGTCGCATGCATCATCAGGACACCGGCGCACAGCACGCCCAGCCAGCGAGACGGACGCATCTTCATGAACACTCCAGGGGGTAGGGGGACCGCGAAAGCGGGCGCCACCATGCCACGAAGCGTCAGTCCGACTCGCTCTGGACCAGCCCGTACTTGTGCAGCAGCGAATACAGGTGCTTGCGATCCAACTCCGCCTCGCGGGCGGCGCGGGCGATGTTGCCCCGGGCGCGGCCCAGCAGGCGCGTGAGGTATTCACGCTCGAAGGCGCGCACCAGCTCGTCCTTGCAGACCTTGAACGGTCCGGTGAACTCCACCGGCAGGAAGTCCCCGGCGGGGGAGGGCACGTCGCGGGTGAACTCGCGCAGCAGGTTGTCCCCGGTGAGGCCGGGGATGTCCACCATGTGCCGGGCACGCTCCAGGGCGTTGCGCAATTCGCGCACGTTGCCCGGCCAGGTGTGCCCCAGGAACTGCTCTTGAATCTTCTCCGGCAGCCGGGGCCACAGGGCTTCACCGGCGAAGGCGCCCACGAGCAGCGGGATGTCCTCCTTGCGGTCGCGCAGGGGCGGCAGGCTGACGGTGAAGACGGACAGGCGGAAGTAGAGGTCCTCGCGGAACCTTCCCGCCTGCGTCTCCGACCAGAGGTCCTTCTTGCTGGCCACGACGATGCGCGCGTCGAAGGAGATGGGCGTGGAGGAGCCCAGGCGGCGGAACTCCCGGTCCTCGATGGCGCGCAGCAGCTTGGGCTGCAGGTCCAGCGCGAGGTCGTCGATTTCGTCCAGGAAGAGCGTGCCCCCGTTGGCGCGCTCCAGACAGCCGATGCGCTGGCCCACGGCCCCGGTGAAGGCGCCCTTCTCATGGCCGAACAGCTCGCTCTCGATGAGCGAGTCGGACACGCTGGCGCAGTCGAAGACGACCAGGGGCCCCGCGGCGCGGGTGCTCAATTTGTGGATGGCCTTGGCGCCCGCGCCCTTGCCGGAGCCCGTTTCGCCCACCAGCAGCACGGTGGAGTCCGTGGGGGCGATGCGCTGGAGCAGCGCGAAGATCTGCCGCATGGGCACGCTGCGGCCCACGAGGTCGCCCAGCCGGTCCTCGACGGTGGGCTCCACCTGCACGGGCGCCATCTGCGGGCTGAAGCGCAGGCGCACGTCGCCCACCTCCAGCAGGGCGCCGGGGCGCAGGTAGGCTTCGCGCACCTGGGCGCCGTCCAGGAAGGTGCCGTTGGTGGAGCCCAGGTCCTGCACGAGGAACCGGTCCCCCTGGCGGCGCACCACCAGGTGGTTGCGGCTCACCGTGGGGTGGTCGATGACGACGTCGTTGTCCGTGGACTTGCCGACGCGCAGGTCCTCGGTGGCGAGCGGGTAGACGGTCCCCGCGCGCTCGGTGTCCAGCAGCACCAGGTGGAAGCGCTGCGCGGACAGCCGCTCCGCCTGCGCACGCGCGACGACGACGGTGTGCGCGGGAATGGGGGCGGGAGGGACGGTGGACATGAACGGTCGCGCATTCTAGTCGGCTTCCGGCCCGCGCGTGCTTTCTGGCGGAAGTCGGTGCCCGGCTGGTGGACGGCCGGGCACGGTGCGTCATGGACGCACCACGGCCGCCCTCCTCGGAAACTGAGAAGGACGGCCGTGAACGACTTTGGCGTGACGGCGCCGCCGGTCAGTCGCCGTTGTAGATGCCGATGAGGCCCGGGGTGACGACGCCCGTCTTCGCGACCTTGGTGCCCTCGAAGGACACGAGCACGCGGCGCTTGCCGCCGGAGCGGTCGAACTGGATGTCCGACACGGAGCTGACCGAGGTGAGCGCCGTGCCAAAGACATCCGCGCTGTACTTCACCGTGCCGCCGCCCTTGAGGCGCGTGATGCCGCCCCACCAGTTGGCGCCCACCCAGAGGCTGCCATCCAGCGGATCCGTCGCCACCGCGGAGGTGGGCGCCATCGCGGCGGTGGTGCCCCTGGCCGGCGTGTAGTTCACCAGGTCCTGCATCACCTTGCCCTGCACCTCTCCGGAGGGGCCCAGGCGCGCCAGACCGTGATAGAAGGAGCTGACCCAGACGTCGCCGTTGCCCGCCATGGCCATGCCGGAGACGTCGTCGTCCACGCGCTGCTCCTTGCTGGGGTAGTCCGGCACCTTGTCCGCCCAGATGTCGAAGCGGTTCGCGCTGTAGGGCGCGTCTTCCGTCTGCTCCTGGGCCTTCCAGTAGTTGTCGTTGTTCGTGCCGTAGCGGAAGCGCGTGGAGCGGATCTGCCCGCCGAAGAAGACGTCGTGGTTCTCCGCGATGGCGATGCCGAAGTAGCGGTCCGACAGCAGCTCACCCTTCGAGCCCGAGATGTGCGGGTGCACGTGCTCGTAGAGACCCGCGCAGACGAACTCCCACTTGAAGCCCTCCGTGGTCCACGGGCGCGGATCCCAGCAGTAGGACGGGACGTTGCCGTCGAACTTCGCATCGCCCATGGCGAAGCCATGGTTGCCGCCAAACCAGACAAGCTCCTTCACCGGGTCGTAGGCGATGCGGTGGATGGTGCAGACCTTCTCGCGGCCGCGCAGCTCCGCGCCCACCTTGGTGGGGCCGGTGTGGATGTCGTAGTGCACGACGTCGAGGGTGCCGTCCGCCTTGAGCGTCACCTTGTCCGCGTCACCGCTCTTGTAGACGCTCGCGTCCGGTGCGCGCCCGTCCAGCTCCGACTGGTCCCACTCGTCCTCGCAGGTGGGCATGCCCGGCTGGGGCGGCTTGCCGGCGTAGCCGACGAACACCGTGCCCGCGGGTCCGCCCGCCACGGAGATGACCTTGAGGTACGGCATGCCCGGAGGAGGACCGCCCACGCCGTCGCGCATGCGGCCGAAGGGATGCAGGCCGTCGGACATCGTGAAGCGCTTGATGACGTTCTCCCCCTTCTTGATGAGGAAGAGGCCCTCCTCGCCGCCCGCCACCCAGATGTTGCCGCCCTGGTCCGCGGTGATGCCGTACACGTAGCGCGGCGCGCCCAGCTCCTGGTTGTAGAACGTCCAGCCCGGCGCGGACGGCAGGGGATAGGTCTGCACCGTCTCGCTGGGGCCGCCGGTGCCGGCATCCGTGCCCGCGTCGGTGCCGCCGCCCGTGCCGGCATCCGTGCCGCCGGTGCCCGCGTCGGTGCCGCCACCCGTGCCCGCGTCCGTGCCGCCCGTGCCCGCGTCGGGAACCGGGGTGCCCGAGTCCGGGGGCTGCGTGCCGCCATCCGGCAGGCGTGGATCCTCCACGGGGACCACCGGCACCACCGGCTCATCCACCTGGCGCGTGTC
>NZ_RAWD01000112.1:0-26596 GCF_003612065.1 Corallococcus sp. CA047B | reverse complement strand
GGTCTGGGCGGTGTGGGGGCCGGAGCCCCGGATCGCGCATGCGTTGGTGAACGCGGTGTCGGTGCTGATCATCGCCTGCCCGTGCGCGCTGGGCCTGGCCACGCCCATGTCCGTGATGGTGGGGACGGGGCAGGGCGCGCGCATGGGCGTGCTCATCCGCGACGCGGCGGCGCTGGAGCGGATGGCCGCGGTGGACACGCTGGTGGTGGACAAGACGGGCACGTTGACGGAAGGCAAGCCGCGACTCGTGTCGGTGGAGCCCATGCAGGGAGGGGACGCCACGGTCCTGCTGCGACTGGCCGCGAGCCTGGAGCGGGGCAGCGAACATCCACTGGCGGCGGCGCTGGTCGCGGGCGCGCGCGAGCGGGGCATCTCCCTGGTCGGCGTGGAGGACTTCCAGTCCCTGCCGGGCCAGGGCGTGCGCGGGCGCGTGGACGGGCACGACATCGCGTTGGGCAACACGGCCCTGATGCAAATGCTGGGCGTGCCGGCGGATGCGCTGACGGAGCGGGCCGAAGCGCTGCGGCACGAAGGCCAGACGGTGGTGCTGGTGTCGGTGGAGGGTCGGGTCGCGGGCCTGCTGGGCGTGGAGGATCCTGTGAAGGCGTCCACGCCGGAGGCCCTGGCGCTCTTGCGGAGCGAGGGCCTGCGCGTGGTGATGCTGACCGGAGACAGTCCGACCACGGCGCACGCGGTGGCGCGCAGGCTGGGCATCACGGAGGTCATCGCCGGCGTGCAGCCGGACGCCAAGGGCGACGCGGTGGCGCACCTGCAAGCCCAGGGACGCGTGGTGGCGATGGCGGGCGACGGCGTGAACGACGCACCGGCGCTTGCGCGGGCGGACGTGGGCATCGCGATGGGGACGGGCACCGACATCGCGATGGAGAGCGCCGCCGTGACGCTGGTGAAGGGCGACCTGCGCGGCATCGCGCGAGCGCGCCGGCTGAGTCAGGGCGTACTGCGCAACATCCGGCAGAACCTCTTCTTCGCCTTCGTCTACAACCTGCTGGGCGTACCGCTGGCCGCGGGCGTGCTGTACCCCGTCTTTGGCCTGCTCCTGAGCCCGCTGTTCGCCAGCGCGGCGATGAGCCTCTCCTCGGTCTCCGTCATCGCCAACGCCCTGCGGCTGCGAAGGCTGAAAGCCTAGGCCCCCCGGACCGGCGACCCCGCGCGGTGGGAGATGCCCCCCACCCCGGGGGCTGCCCGGCGCGCCGCCAACCTGCCCGCCTGAAGGGGGCGTGCACGCGGGCCCGGGCCCATTAGACTGGACCCATGACCGCCCGCGAGGAGGGGCGCACCCCAGGTGCGTCCTCCAGCCACATCTCCGTCGTCAAGCTTCCGCACTCGTGGTTCATCCTCTGCACGTCGCGCGAGCTGGGCAGCAAGCCGCTCGCGCGCACGCTCCAGGGCACGCCCCTGGTGCTGTTCCGGGGTGAGGGTGGCAAGCCCGGCGCGCTGGTGGACCGGTGCCCGCACCGCAACGTGCCCCTGTCGCTGGGCCGCGTGCAGGGCGGACTGCTGGAGTGCGGCTACCACGGGTGGCGCTTCGACCAGGGCGGTCAGTGCCGGCTCATCCCCGGACTCGTCGGTGAGTCCGAGGCGAAGTCGCGCTGTGCCACCTCCTACCCGGCCCGCGAGCAGGACGGCTTCGTCTGGGTCTACTCCACGCCCGGCGTGGAGCCCACGACGGAGCCCTTCCGCTTCCCGCTGCTGGACGCGCCCGACTACGCCACCGTGCGCCAGGTGCTGCGCGCGCCGGGGTCGCTGCACGCGGTGCTGGAGAACACGCTGGATGTGCCGCACACCGCCTTCCTCCACGGCGGCCTGTTCCGCACCGCGGAGAAGCGCAATGAAATCGACGTGGTGGTGCGCAGGAGCGCGGACCGCGTGGAGGCGGAGTACGTCGGTGAGCCCGCGCCCAAGGGGCTCGTCGGGAGGCTGCTCGCGCCGGGCGGCGGCGTGGTGCAGCACTTCGACCGCTTCCTGATGCCGTCCATCGCGCAGGTGGAGTACCGCATCGGGGAGAAGAGCCACATCCTGGTCAACTCCGCCATGACGCCGGTGGGGGACTTCGAAACGCTCGTGTACGCGGTGGTGACGGTGAAGCTGCCGGTGCCGCGCTTCATGCTCAAGGCCGCGATGCCCTTCGTCCTGCCGGTGGCCCTGCACATCTTCGGACAGGACGCGCGCATCCTCGCGAAGCAGACGGACTCCATCCGCCGCTTCGGCACGGAGTCCTACGCCTCCACCGAGATCGACGTGCTGGGGCCCAGCATCCTGCGCCTGATGCGCGCCCAGGAGCGCGAGCGGACCGCGCCCCCGCCGGACACGGTGCACGAGACGCGCGTGCGCATGCGTACGTAGTCCCAATGCCTTCCATCCGGACGATGCCAACGTCTTGAATCAGGCGTTGCCCGGACATGTCTCGCAGCCAGCCGGCGAAGGGCTCGGCTTCAATGGCACGGATGCTCGTGGCGCCAGTCACCGCGTGAATACGTTCTCGCGACATCGACAGTGATTGCCGCGCGGGTGCGGCACACGAGGACAGCGCCATGACGTTTCCCACGTTTCATGCGGAAGCAGTGTCTGATTTCCATCCCGCCCCCTCCGTGGACGAGATCGCGGCGACCCAACTCCACGTCGCGAAGTCCATGCCCAAGGAGGCGGGAGGCATCGGCATCCTCGTCGGCGTGGACGGGGAGGTGCCGCGGGAGCTGGGGCTGGACAGGGCCCAGCTCGCGGCCGCCGGCTTCGAAGGCAAGGTCGGCCAGTCCCTGGTCATCCCACGCACGGACGGCCCCGCGCTCGTGGTCGTGGGCATGGGCGCGAAGGCCGAGCGCGACCTGAATTCCCTCCGGCACGCCGCCGCCGCCTTCGCCAGGGCAGGGGGCCGCTACGCCCACCTCGCCATCACCCTGCCGGACGTTGGCGGTATCGCGCACGACGCCGCGGCGCAGGCGGTGGTCGAGGGCGTCCTCCTGGCGCGCTACCGCTATCGCCCCTTGAAGCGCATGTCCCAGCAGGAGCCGCCGCTCAAGGCCCTCACCCTCATGTCGTCGTCGCTTCCCGCGGATGCGGTGCAGCGCGGCGTGGAGCGCGGCCGCATCACCGCGCGGGCCGCTGAACTCGCCCGCGACCTGTCGAACGCACCGGCCACGCTGCTCACGGCCCGCCGCCTGGAAGAGATTGCCCGCGTCGTGGCGGCCTCGTCGGACCTGGACATCGAGGTCTTCGACGAGAAGGCCCTGGCCAAGATGGGCTGCGGCGGCATGCTCGGCGTGAACGCGGGCAGCTCCGAGCCTCCGCGCCTCATCAAGCTCTCCTACCGGCCCAAGGACGGCAAGGGGAAGGCCCTCGAACCCGTCGGCCGCGTCTCATTGATCGGCAAGGGCATCATGTACGACTCGGGAGGCCTCGGTCTGAAGCCGAACGACCTGGTCCACGCCGCGATGAAGACAGACATGTCCGGCGCGGCGGCCATCCTCGCCGCCATGTCCGCCCTGTCCTCGCTTGGCGCCAAGGTCTCGGTCACGGGCTATCTCATGTGCACCGACAACATGCCGGGCGGCAAGGCGATGCGGCTGGGTGATGTCCTGACGGCCCGGGGCGGCAAGACCGTGGAGGTCCTGAACACCGACGCCGAAGGCCGGCTGGTCATGATGGACGGCCTGGTCCTGGCGACGGAGGAGCAGCCGCCTCCCGACGCCATCCTCGACATCGCCACCCTCACGGGAGCCTGCGAGCGGGCCCTGGGCAATGACAACGCAGGCGTCATCGGCAACCACCAGGGCGTGGTCGACCAGGTGTGCGCGGCGGCGGAGAAGTCCGACGAGACGGTGTGGCAGTTCCCGCTCGACAAGCGCCTGCGCCAGGAACTCGACTCGGAGGTCGCGGACCTCAAGAACGTCGGCGGGGTGAATGCGGGGCAGATCACCGCGGCCCTCTTCCTGGAGGAGTTCGTGGGCGGCATCCCCTGGGCGCACATCGACATGGCGGGGACCTCGCGGGTCGAAACCGACAAGTCGTGGCGCTCCAAGGGCGCGACCGGCTACGGCACGCGCCTGCTCATCGAGTTCCTCCTCGGGTTCACCGCTCCTCGGGAAACCCGCCACTGAAGAATCGCGGTCGCAGGAGGAGCCCGGGGCCGCGAGTGCCCGGGCTCCGGACCCTTCAGAATTCGAACTCAGCGCCCAGCGTGAGCGCCACGTCCGCGACGGCCTTCCCCGCCGCGGGCGCGGTGTCCAACTGCACCAGCAGGTTCGTGCTGAGTGCCAGACGGTGCGTGATGTACGTCGAGAACTTGGTGGTGGAGTCGGCGACGAAGCGGGAATCCCCCAGGATGTTCGGAAAGACCTCCAGGTACTGGGTGAACTTCAGCCGCTCGTTGAAGGGGTAATAGAAGGTCAACCTTCCACCCGGAGCGAGCAGGTCCACGTCGGGCAGGTCCTGCTCGTCCTCGAAGTATTGGAACCGGGCCTCGTTCGAGTAGTGAAGGCCCACGTCCAGACGAAGCAACTGCTCCTCCCCGTCCGGGGTGTCGCGCTCGAGCAAGGTGAACGCGATCCCGACCTCCCCGTCCAGACGCAGCTCGACGCTGGCCAGATGGTCGGTCTTTCCATAAACCAGGGCGTAGACGCCCAGCAGCGGGGTGAAGCGCCGCTCGCCGCGAACGGACGCCACCAGCGCCTCCGCCACCACGTCCACGTCACCGTCGTCCTCCTCGGCGGAGGCCGCGCTTTCCAGGACGCCATCCGCCTTGAAGGTCGCGACCCAGACCTTCGTGCGGTATTCGGCCAGACCATTCGCGGTCAACGCGAGCGACTTGCTGTTGCCGGCCAGCAGCATGAACGAGAGCGCGGCGGAGCCTGACCATGGGCCAGGTTCCTCCTCGGGGAGTTTCTCGCAGAGGGACTTGAGGTCTCCCTCCACCACGAGCGGCGAAGCGGCCGGGGCGGGATCCGGCGGCGGAGTTGAATCCGGCGCCTGGGCCAGCAGCGCGAGGATCAGCGGAAGCGAGAAGGCCATGGGTATCCCCAATCCGTGAGAGGCGGGGCGAGCCCACGCGCCGTCCAAGCTGACGGTGTGAACAGTCCGCTTCAACCGGTCCCACGGTCGGCTGCGCAGTGCTCTACCCAACCCGGCGAGGGTGCAAGGCATTGACGTCCGCCGGAGCACGACGGACTTTTCCGTGAGATGGAAATCCCAGGCGAGCCTCCCTTCATCTCCACCGGTCAACTGCCATCCCCGGAGCGGGTTCGGGAGCTGGTGGATGAGGCATACCAACGCCACAAAGAGAACACGCAAGGCGAGTGCTCCCAGGTCTACCCCGCGCTGGCGAGGGCGGATCCACGGCTCTTCGGAGCGTGTGTGGCTGGAATCAACGGCAGCAGCCACGGGGTGGGGGACGTGGACCACCCGTTCACCATCATGAGCGTCTCCAAGCCGTTCCTCTTCGCGCTCATCTGCCAGGCCCTGGGCCCGGAAGCGGCCCGGCGCAAGCTGGGAGTCAATGGCACGGGTCTGCCATTCAATTCAGCCATGGCCATCGACCAGAGTCCGGACGGACGGACGAACCCCATGGTGAACACGGGTGCGCTGGCGACCACGAGCCTTGTTCCAGGCTCCAGTCCAGAAGCCCAATGGCGGTTCATCCATGAGGGGCTGTCCCGCTTCGCCGGCACGCGACTCGAGCTCGATGAAGAGGTGTATGCCTCCGCGTTGAAGACGCACCACCGCAACCAGGGACTCGCCTTCCTGTTGCACGGCCTGGGCCGCCTGGAGACAGAGCCGGCCCTGACGACGCAGCTCTACACCCGCCAGTGCTCGCTGGCGGTGACCGCCCGGCAGCTCGCGGTGATGGGGGCGACCCTGGCAGACGGAGGCGTCAACCCGCTCACCCGGACGCGCGTCGTCGACGAGGAGGTCTGCCATCACGTGCTCGCGGTGATGGCGACGGCCGGGATGTACGAGACCTCCGGGGACTGGCTCTACGACGTGGGGATGCCGGGCAAGAGTGGCATTGGGGGCGGCATCGTCGCCGTCGCGCCGGGCAAGGGCGCGTTGGGCACCTTCGCCCCGCGGCTCGACGCCGCGGGCAACAGCATCAAGGGGCAGCTCGTCGCGCGGTTCCTGGCCCCGAGGCTCGGCTTGAGCCTGTTCAGCTCGAAGCCCAACACCTGAGGCAGGACCCGGGAGGGCTCGATGAAGGACTGGGCGGTCACCACACTGCTGGTGTTGACCCTGGAGCTGGTGCTCTTCCTGCTCCTGCTGCTGGCCATCGAAGTGGCCTACCGCATCGCGCGCAAACGCAAATTCCGCTCCTCCCAGCTTCGCTCCGTCAACGCGGTCACCAGTGTCGTCTTCTCCTTCATGGGGCTCATCCTGGCCTTCTCCTACTCCGAGGCAGGAAAGCGTCTGGAGGTGCATCGCAACCTGGTGGTCGACGAGGCCAACGCCATCAGCAGTGTGTGGTTCCTGTCCGACGTGGTGCCGGAGGCGGACCAGCCGCCGCTGCGCGACCTGCTGAGGCGATACCTGGACGAGCGCATCCAGGCCCATCAGATGCTCCCCTGGGTGGAGGAGTTCGAAGCGCGCCGCGCGACGGCCTCCCGCCTCCAGAAGCAGATCTGGGCGCGGATGGTGGCCATCACGAAGGCGGCTCCCGACAAGGAGGTCCTGCTGCTTCCTCCCGTCCGTCTGATGGCGGAGGTCGCGGCGAAGCGGACGCTCGCCGTGCGAACGCACATCACCTCGCCCACCTTCTTCTTCATGCTCGGGCTCGCCGTGGTGGGGGCCATGCTCGTGGGCTTGACGACAGCGCAGGGCGAGGGCCGCAACTGGCCCTACCGGTTGCTCTTCGCCCTGGTCATCTCCTCGGCCGTCCACGTCGTCGTGGACCTGGAGTACCCCCGCACCGGCATCGTCAGCACGGAGGAGGCCGACTCACTCCTGCTGGAGTTGCGCGAAACCATGCATTGATTGTCTGTAATCCGCCCACCTTCTGCGTCCAGAGGCTGATGGCTCGCACCCCCAGTCATGCGGACTTTCTCGCGGAATCGCAGAGGCAATGCGTGGCATGGGGAGCGCCAGATGACCGACATCGCAGACCACCGCATGATCCCGCCGAGGCCGGAGCCGAAGAAGAAGGGCATGGCGAGGGCGCTCGACACCATCGAGCGGGTGGGCAACAAGGTGCCCCATCCGGCCGTCATCTTCGTCGCGCTCATCCTCGTGGTGATGGTGCTCTCCCACATCTTCTATTTGATGGGCACCTCGGTCACCTATCAGGCCATCAACCCAGAGACACACACGCTGGAGGAGACCACCACCGCCGCGCGCAGCCTGCTGACGGGGGAGGGGCTGCGCTTCATGTTCGCGGGGGTCATCGACAACTTCATGAGCTTCACCGCCGTGGGCGTCATCATCGTGGCCATGCTGGGCGTGGGCGTCGCCGAATCGTCGGGCCTGGTGTCCGCGTTGATCCGCAAGCTGGTGATGGTCGCCCCGCGCAAGGCGCTCACGTACATCCTGGTGTTCGTCGGCATCCTGTCGAGCGTCGCCGCCGACGCCGGCTACCTGGTGCTGATTCCCCTGGCGGCGACGGCCTTCCTGAGCGTTGGCAGACATCCCATCGCGGGGCTGGCCGCCTCCTTCGCTGGCGTGGCGTCCGTCTTCAGCGTGAACATCCTCATCAAGCCGCTGGACGGAATCCTGACGGGAATCACCAACGACGCCATCCACATCCTCAATCCGGCGCTCTCCATCGACCTGACGGCGAACTTCTGGTTCTCCTGCGCCTCCGTGCTGCTGCTCACCTTCGTGGTGTCGTTCATCACGGAGAAGCTGGTCGAGCCGCGTCTGGGGAAGTACACGGGGCCGCAGCCGGAGGAGGCGGGGAGTGCCCCCTCCAAGGAGGAGTCGCGCGGGCTGAAGTTCGCGACCTGGGGCGTGCTCGGGCTCGTGGCGGTCTTCGCCCTCCTGACGGTGCCCTCTGGAGCGCCGCTGCGCAATCCGGAGACGGGGGCCCTGATTGGAGACTCTCCGTTCATGAGCGGCCTCATCGTCGCCGTCACGCTGCTCTTCCTGGTGGCGGGCGTGGCCTATGGCATTGGCGCCGGAACCATCAAGGGCACGGTGGATGTCATCAGCGCGATGGAGAAGGCCGTGGGGAGCCTGGCGGGGCTCATCTTCCTGCTGTTCATCATCAGCCAGTTCATCGCCTTCTTCACCTACAGCAACATGGCGACGCTCGCGGCCGTGAAGGTGGGCGATGCCCTGGAGCACGCGGGCCTGGGGGCGCTCCCGTTGCTCATCGGGTTCGTCCTGGTCGTCGCCGTCCTGGACCTCATCATGACGGGCGCGATTCCCAAGTGGGCCATCTTCGCCCCGGTCTTCGTCCCGCTGCTGATGCGGCTCAACGTCGACCCCGCCGCGGTGCTGGCCGCCTACCGCGTGGGCGACTCCCCGATGAACTCCGTGTCGCCCTTGAATGCCTACTTCGCGCTCATCGTGACCTTCGCGCAGAAGTACCAGAAGGGCGCGGGCGTGGGCACCGTGGTGGCCTTGATGCTGCCCTACGTCATCGCGCTCTTCGTCCTGTGGCCGCTGCTGCTGGCCCTCTGGCAGGTGCTGGGACTGCCCTGGGGATTCTGACGCGGGCTTTCAGCTCGCCTTCGGCGCCGCTGGGGGCCGGGGCAGGATGAGCTCCGTGGAGAAGTAGCGCTCCATGCGGTCGGGGAACACCGTCACCACCTGGGCCTGCGGGCCCAGGCGTTTGGCGGCCTCCACCGCCGCCGCGTAGTTGAGGCCGGAGGACGGGCCCACCGGGAAGCCCCGGCGGATGAGCGCCCGCGCGGTGCGCATGGCCAGGTCGTCCGACACGTCCAGCTCCACGCGGCCCGGCATGTCCGCCTCGCGGTACAGCTTGGACAGGCCGTCCACCACGCCCGGCACGCGCGCGCTGAAGCTGCAACACTCGATGTCACAGCCCAGCCCGGAGATGGGCCGCGCGACGAAGGCCGTCACCGGACAGCCCGCTTCCGCGAACGCCTGGTACAGCCCCACGATGGTGCCGCCCGTGCCCACGCCGCTCACCACGCCGTGCACCAGCCCGCCCGGCACCTGCGACAGAATCTCCTGCCCCGTCCACACCCGGTGCGCCTCGGCGTTGTCCGGGTTCTCGAACTGGCGGGGCGCGTAGCCGCCGCGCTCCGCGGCCAGCGCCGCCGCGCGAGCGATGGCGCCCCGGATGCCTTCCGCGCGCGGCACCAGCTCCACCTCGCCGCCGTACGCGCGGATGGCGATGAGCCGCTCCTCCGTCACGCCCTCCGGCATCACCGCCGTGAAGCGGCACCCCATCTGCGCGCTCGCCAGCGCCATCGCGATGCTCGTGGAGCCGCTGGAGGCCTCCACCACGTCGCCGCCGGGAATCAGCTCCCCCAGCCGCCACGCCTTCTCCAGCATGTAACGGGCGATGCGGTCCTTGGTGGACCCACTGGGGTTCAAGAATTCCAGTTTGCACCAGACCGTCGGTCCCTCCGGGTCCAGCCGCACGGGGACGAGCGGCGTGGGGCCCACGGCCTGGAGGAAGCGACCATCGGCGGGAAGCGGGCGACAGGGAGCGCGCATGGGGTCATCCCTACCTCGAAACGCGTCGCCAGGGGAGCACCCCAGGGGCCTTCCGAGCGTGCTCTCCCCCTTGTCCCTGCTTCCACCCTCCTTGAAACCGACATTCTCATGCGGACGACACTTGGCGGGATGTGTCCCAGCCATTACGAATGGGAACCGCCTTCCGCCTGCATGCCTTCTTCATCGCCCATCATCCTCAACGTCAACGACGACCTGGCCAGCCGCTACGTCACTTCCCGCGTGCTGTCGTTGGCCGGCTTCCAGGTCCTGGAGGCGGGCACGGGCGGTGAGACGCTGGCGCTCGCGGACGAGCACACCGACCTGGTCATCCTGGACGTCCGGCTGCCGGACCTGAGCGGCCTGGAGGTGTGCCGGCGCCTGAAGTCCTCTCCCCGCACGCGCAACGCGCTGGTGCTGCACCTGTCCGCGCAGGCGGTGGGGGCCGCGGAGCGCGCGCAGGGGCTGGCGCATGGCGCGGACGCCTACCTGGTCGCGCCGGTGGATCCGGAGGAGCTGGTGGCCCAGGTGCACGCGCTGCTGCGCCTGCGCCGCGCGGAGCGCGAGGTGCGCGAGCTCTCCGACCAGGTGCAGCAGCAGCGCCGGCTGCTGGACCTGGCCATGTCCGCGGCGGCGGACCCCATCGCGCTCTATGACGGGGACGGGATGCTCATCTTCGCCAACCACGCGGTGGCCGCGTCGCGCGGCTCGCACCACGTGCACGTGCCCGGCAGGAACATGGACGCGCTGCGCACGCTGGACCCGCAGCTGGAGCCCTACGCGCTGTCGCTGGAGGCGGCCCGGCGCACGGGGCAGGTGCAGCGGGGCCGCGTCACGCTGTCCTCGGACCAGGGGCCCCGGCACTTCGAGTACACGATGTCCCCGGCGGCCGGTCCCTCGGGCGCGGTGGAGGCGGTCATCGCCACCGGGCGGGACATCACGGAGGTACGCAACGCGGAGGACTTCCGCGAGCAGTTCCTCGGCATCCTGGGCCACGACCTGCGCAACCCCCTCAACGCGCTGTCCATGTCCGCGCAGCAACTGCAGCGGCAGGGGGAGATGACGCAGCGCCAGAAGGTCTTCACCGAGCGCATCCTCATCAGCGCCGAGCGCATGGACCGGATGATCCGCCAGCTCCTGGACTTCGCCCGGGCCCGGCTGGGCGCGGGGCTGCCGGTGGTGCGCTCGCGGTGCGACCTGTTCGACGTGGTGCGCGGCGCGGTGGATGAGTCGAGCGCCAGTCACCCCCACCGCGAGGTGAGGCTGGAGCTGCTGGGGGACGGGCGGGGGGACTGGGACGCGGACCGGCTGGAGCAGGTGGTGGGCAACCTGGTGTCCAACGCGCTCAAGTTCAGCCCGCCGGACACGCCCGTGCGGGTGGTGGCCGAGGCAACGGCGAAGGAGGCCCTCCTGCGGGTGCACAACCTGGGGGTCCCCATCCCGGAGGACCAGCTTCCGCACCTCTTCGCCGCGTGGCGCCGCGCCGGCCGCAGCGAACGGGAGCAGGGCGTGTCCGCGGGGCTGGGCCTGGGGCTCTACATCACCGAGCAGATCGTCCGCGCCCACGGGGGCACGGTGCAGGTGACCTCCACCGAGGCGAAGGGGACGACCTTCACGGTGAGGCTGCCGCGCGGTTGACCCGGGGTGTACCCCCAGCCCGGGGTCTCGGGATGTGGTGACTGTTGGACGAATGCGTTGCGCGGGCACTTCCGGATGCGCAGGGGGGCCCCCACCCTGGGGGCATGGTCCCATCCGAAAAGCGAATCTTCGCCCAGAGCGTGGAAGCCCTCTTCGTGCGTGCCCTGGGGCCGCACCTGACGCGGGACGGGCGCCAGCGGCTGAAGGCCGCGGGGTTGGACGTGGCCGGACCGCTGCGTCACAACTATTCGCTGGAGCAGTGGCGGGCCTTCCTGGAGGTAGCGGCGCGGGACGTGTTCCCGGGGCAGCCGGCGGAAGTGGCCTACCTGGAGCTGGGCGCGCGCTACCTGCAGGGCTTCCGGCAGACGTCCGTGGGGCGGGCGAGCATGCAGCTCGTCACGCACCTGGGGCCGGAGAAGACGCTGGAGCGCGTGCCGTACAACCTGCGCGCGGGCAACAACTTCAATGAAGTGCGGGTGGAGGAGCTGTCGAAGAACGCCGCCACCCTGTGGGTGAAGGACGTGCTGGCGGACAACCCCTTCTTCGCCTGCGGCTTCCTGGCGGAGACGCTGCGGGCGTCGGGCGCGGGCACCCTGGAGGTGAAGCCCATCGCCTTCGACGGGACGGCGGCCACGTACCGCCTCACGTGGACGCAGGCGAAGTCGCAGCGGCCGGCGGGCACGGTGGCGCCGGTCCGCCGTCTGTTCGGGTAGCGGCTACGGGTAGCGCACGGGGGCCGGCGGATCATCCGGGGGCAGGGGGATGAACTCCGTCTCCTGGGGCACCGGGGCGAAGCGGCCTTCCTTCCAGTCCGCCTTGGCGACCTCCAGGCGCTCCTTGGAGGACGACACGAAGTTCCAGAACAGGTAGCGCGGGCCGTCCATGGGCTCGCCGCCCAGCAGCATCATGCGCGCGGGCCCTTCGCTCTTCAGGAGGATCTCGCTGCCCGGCTTGAACACCAGCAGTTCGCCGGCCTGGAAGCGCGTGCCCTCCACGTCCACGGTGCCTTCGACCAGGTAGAGGCCGCGCTCCTCGTGTTCGGCGGGGAGCTTGAAGCGGGCGTCGGCGTCCAGGCGCGCCTCCGCGTAGAAGAGATCGGAGTGGGTGCGGACGGGGGACTTCAGGCCGTGCATGGCGCCGGCGATGACGTTCAGTCGCACGCCATCGTCCTGGCCGGAGGGCAGGGTGTCCTGGGGGTGGTGGACGAAGGAGGGTTCGGTCTCCTCGTGCTGATGGGGGAGGGCGAGCCAGGCCTGGATGCCGAAGAGGCGGCTGCCGGCGGCGCGGGTCTCCGGGCCGGTGCGCTCGGAGTGGGCGATGCCCTTGCCGGCGGTCATCCAGTTCACGGCGCCGGGGCGGATGGACTGCACGACGCCCAGCGAGTCGCGGTGGAGGACTTCGCCCTCGAAGAGGTAGGTGACGGTGGACAGGCCGATGTGCGGATGGGGCCGCACGTCCAGGCCATGGCCGGAGTCGAAGTCCGCGGGGCCCATCTGATCCAGGAAGATGAACGGGCCCACCATGCGGCGGCGCGCGGAGGGCAGGGCGCGGCGCACGGTGAAGCCGTCACCCAGGTCGCGAACGCGGGGGACGATGAGCGTCTCCAGCGAAGGTGGGGGCTCGCGGCCCTGCAGGTCCTCTTCCCAGCTCATGGTGTGGCTCCTCTTCCGGTTCGGCGCGTGAGTCTGCCGCAGTTGTAACGCCGTGCATCCACTTTGGTGGGGACGTTCCGCGCCTGAACGCTTCGGGTGTCATCGCGACGGACGCCCCGTGACGGGTTTCAGGAGTCCCGCGTCGTCCAGGAGTTCCTGGACCTGTCCGGCCAGCGCCCGATGGTCTGGGTTGCTGGCGGTGAAGCGCTCGGGGGTCAGGACGATGAGCGTTCCCTGGTTTGCAACGGGTTCGACCTGAACGGGGGCAGGCAAGGCAGGCACCTGCCCGCGCTGGTGGGAGAGGTACATGACCCACCCGACGAACGTTCCCGCTTCCTTGAGTTTCAGCACCTCATCGCGGTGGACATGCGAGGTCGCGATGCCGAACTCCGGGTTCCATGCGAGGGCCATCGCACGCAATGCCCGGGCAACCGCCACGGAGGACAGGAGCCGCTCCGCCGCGGCCCCTCGCGCGGGTGGACGAAAAAGGCAGACGTCCACGGTGTGGGCCGAGGGGGGACCGCATGAGAGCTCAACGACGCTGCTGGCCTCCTTCTCCCCATTCCAGGCGGAGAAGGCGATCTCTCCCGGGGCCGTTTGATATTTCTTCTTCTTGAACAATTCGATGAAGGATTTTTCGTCCGGCACGAACTGGCTCTTCAGTGCCGCTGCCCGGGAGTTCGCTTGTTCAAACCAGGGGGAGAGGGTTGGGTCCAGGGATGCCAGCTGCCCGAAGAGAGCCTCCGCACGCAGCGCGCAGGCTTCGGGGGATTCGCCTCTGGAGGGCCAGTAGACCCCGGCATAGTAGGTCTCATTCATGGGGTTCGAACCTTCATCGGGCGGCGGTGAAGAAGACGTGGATGTCACCGAGGTTGTTGTCGACAAACAGCCTTCTCACGAAGTCCGCGACATCACGCTCGGCGAAGTGCCAATGAATGGGGCTTCCCTGGGCCACGCGCTTCTGTCTCCTGGCCTGTGTGACCATCTCCCGGAAGCCCTGGAACCAACCTCCCTGTTCGGCGGCATCGGGGAGGAACTTGGAGTAGTTGGGTCCCTTGGCTTCGAGCAGGATTCCATCCCTGAAGCCGTCGAACCGCACGTCATCAATCTCGTAGACCAGCCCGGAGGGAGCTCCGGTCACCTGGGCCTGATACTGGCGGGCCTCCTCGGACATGTTCTCCCTGGCGGGTTTCCAGCGACCGGGTCCACCTGGAGGCGAAGCCGTGCCCCCGGACATGTTCGCCCGTTGGAGGATGATGGTGGCCCCTGCTCCACCGCTCAGGACCTCCGCCATGCGTCCCACGGGCATCGCGACGCGCTCCAGTCCCAGGGCCCCTTCGGCGGAGAGCGACAGGACCGGCACCATGGCCTCCGCGCCGGCCATCGAGCTTCTCAACGCGCGGGTGGTGACCGAGGCTCCTCCCCCGGTGATGAGAAGGCTGGTTGTCAGCCGCGCTACCTCGCGAAGCTGCTCACCGCGTGTCATCAGGAGGAAGCGCTCCAGATATTCTGGCGAGGAGGCGATGAGGGCGGCCACTCCCGACGGCAGGCCGCGCAGTCCCAGGAGGGTATCCGTGGGATGTGAGAGGAATTGCCCCAGCGCATGGTACAGCTCCACGAAGGCATCCTCCGCGCCGTCCAGGGAGCGGTTGATGACGTCCGCGTCGCTGTACACTTCGGCCAGCGGAGGCCCGTCCACGGCACGCAGTTGGTCATCCACAGGGAGGAAGATGCCGCGTCTGCCATTGTAGAAACGGCCCAGCTCGAAATGGCCCGCGCGAAACGCGCCGTCCTTCCATTCGACAGTGCCCACCTTCTGCTGTGTCCACCCGTTGGTGGCGCGGGCCAGGTATCCGTCCGGCCGTAGCACCGCCACCTGCCCGTGGTTGAAGCGCTCCAACCGGCGCAACAGTTCCTGGCGTGAGGTTCCACCGCCCTTCATGACTTCGCGCAGCAGGAAACTGGCTGTGAGGCGGGGCGGGAAGGTGCGCAGCGTCAACGGTTTTCCCAGCAGCGCTCCCAGCAGCCGCGCGGCCTGCGCGGGGGCGAGCGAGCCACCGGGAAGGGGACGCGGGTCATGCGCTTCCAGTCCCGCGTCCGTGAGCAGTTGCTCCCAGCCGTCCACCTCGGGTGCTGTGCCGTGCGTGATGTCGGGCGGAGGAGGTGCCTCCTCCACCCTGCGCGCGAGCGTGGATTCCATGACGGCGCGCGGCGCGTAACCCAGGTCCCTCCCTCGGTTGGAGGGTGGTGTCAGTGACGCGCAGCCCGTCGTGAGAAGGGCGAAGGTCATCAGCAGCCACGTCCCCTGGTGACTCAGGCTGTCGGCGCGCAGGAACCCTGTTCCATCCTTGTTCCCCACGCGGGTTCGGGGCGCGAGCAGATGAGCGCGAGACATGGGCAAGCGGTATCGCTCAGTGCACCCATGTTGGAAAGCTCAGGCGTCATCGTGCCGTCCGGCTGCACTGTTCAGCCCGGCAGCGCCCCATAGCAGTAGCGCGTGAAGCCGCCGTCGTCCGTCTTGCACGCCTGTCCCGAGGGGGAATCGGGACAGCTGCAGCTTTCGCCCTTCCTGCACTGGCTCGAGTCGGTGCACGGGCGCTCGCAGGTGTCGGCTTCGATGTCGTGCGCGTGTTCGTGCACGCAGACCTCTCCCGAGACGCAGTCGGAAGTGTCGTCGCATTCGTGCGTGCCGGAGGAACAGCCCGCGAGCGCGAGGACCGCGAACACAAGGGCGGAGCCAGAAAGACGAAGCTTCATGGAGAGGGACCTTTCGGGAAGTGCGGACGCCGCTCTTGTGCAGTCGAGATGCCAGCGGGCCTTCCGTGACGTGACGAAGGCGAAAGGTCGGTGGAGTCACGACATGCGCGTCCTGACCGCCATGGCAGTCCGGGGCGCCCCGCCTTCCTCGGGGCTTCCCCTGCTCGGCTGGAAGGCGGCCTGGAGGTGACACCCTGGGCACGTTGACGGCGCGCTGTACCTGTGTTCAGGCTGGCCCGCTGGGAGCCCGCCATGTCCCCTCAAATCCATCTCGATTTCGCGTCGGAGTTCGCGGCGCATCCGGCCCTCGCCGCCTTCCATCCGGTGGTGCGGCGCTGGTTCGCTTCGCGCCTGGGGGAGCCCACCCGTCCGCAGGTGGAGGGCTGGCCGCTCATCCACGCCGGCCACGACGTGCTCATCGCCGCGCCCACCGGCAGCGGCAAGACGCTCACGGCGTTCCTGGCCGCGCTGGACTCGCTGTTCCGCCTGGCGCTGGAGGGCACGCTGCCCGACCACACCCAGGTCCTCTACGTGTCGCCCCTGAAGGCCCTGGGCAACGACGTGCAGAAGAACCTCCTCCAGCCGTTGGAGGAACTGATGGCGCTGGCGCGCGCGGAGGGCTTCTCACCCCAGAACCTGCGCGTGCAGGTGCGCACCGGTGACACGCCCGCCAGCGAGCGCGCGCAGATGGTGCGCCGCCCGCCGCACATCCTCATCACCACGCCGGAGTCGCTCTACCTCTACCTCACCGCCGAGCGCGCCCGCGCCACCCTGCGCGCCGTGCGCACGGTCATCGTGGATGAGATCCACGCGCTCGCCCGCGACAAGCGCGGCAGCCACTTCACCCTGTCGATGGAGCGCCTCAAGGCCCTCACCGACGTGCGCCCCCAGATGCTGGGCCTGTCCGCGACGCAGAAGCCGCTGGACGCCATCGCGGGCTTCCTCACCGGCGCCTCCCTCACCGAGTGCCGGCGCGTGGAGGTGGGCCACCAGCGCCCGTGGGACCTGAAGGTGGAGATTCCCGACGCGGAGCTGTCCTCCATCGCGAGCCACGAGATGTGGGGCCAGGTCTATGACCGTCTGGTGCAACTGGCGGGCGAGCACCGCACCACGCTCATCTTCGTCAACACGCGCAAGATGTCCGAGCGCGTGGCGCACGACCTGGGTGAACGCCTGGGCCAGGAGTGGGTGGCCGCGCACCACGGCAGCATGTCGCGCGAGATGCGCCTGTCCGCCGAGGAGCGCCTGAAGTCAGGCCAACTGCGCGTGATGGTCGCCACCGCGTCGCTGGAGCTGG
The DNA here is from genome assembly GCF_003612065.1 of Corallococcus sp. CA047B. Lineage (NCBI taxonomy): Bacteria > Pseudomonadati > Myxococcota > Myxococcia > Myxococcales > Myxococcaceae > Corallococcus > Corallococcus sp. CA047B. Next base: position 9,628 of record NZ_RAWD01000112.1, on the reverse strand, counting down.
GCATCGACGTGGGCAACGTGGACCTGGTGGTGCAACTGGGCACCACGAAGGCCATCTCCGTGCTGCTCCAGCGCGTGGGCCGCGCGGGCCACCACAAGGCGGGCATCTCCAAGGGCATCCTCTTCGCGATGACGCGCGACGAGCTGGTGGAGTGCGTCGCGCTCCTCAACGCCGTGCGCGAGGGCGACCTGGACGCGGTCCGCATCCCGAAGAAGCCCCTGGACGTGCTCGCGCAGCAGATCGTCGCCGCGTGCGCATGCGAGGAATGGGATGAGCGCGCGCTCTTCAGCGTCTTCCAGCGCGCGTACCCTTACCAGGACCTCACCTGGGAGGAGTACCAGCAGGTGCTGGAGATGCTGTCCGAAGGCGTGGCCGAGCGCCGGGGCCGCGCCAGCATCCACCTGCACCGCGACCGGGTGAACCAGAAGCTCAAGGGGCGCCGGGGCGTGCGCATCACCGCGCTCACCAACGGCGGCGCCATCCCGGACACCTTCAGCTTCAGCGTCACCGCGCAGCCGGAGGGCAAGGTGGTGGGGACGCTGGACGAGGACTTCGCGGTGGAGTCCTCGCCCGGGGACATCTTCCTGCTGGGCAGCACCGCGTGGCGCATCCAGCGCGTGATGGGCAGCACGGTGATGGTGGAGGACGCGCGGGGCGCTCCGCCCAACGTGCCCTTCTGGCGCGGCGAGGCACCGGGCCGCACGGACGAATTGAGCCTCCAGGTGGGACGGCTGCGCGAGGAGCTGCTGCGCCACGAGGACCCCGCGGGCTTCCTGGAGAAGCTGCTGCGCGTGCCGCCGCCAGCGGTGGATGCGCTGATGGGCTACCTGCGGCTGGGCAAGAAGATGCTGGGCGACGTGGTGCCCAGCCACACGCAGATTGTCGCTGAGCGCTTCTTCGACGAAGCGGGCGGCATGCAGCTCATCATCCACGCGCCCTTCGGCAGCCGCATCAACCGCGCGTGGGGCCTGGCGCTGCGCAAGCGCTTCTGCCGCTCGTTCGACTTCGAGCTGCAGGCGGCGGCCACCGAGGACGGCATCCTGCTGAGCCTGGGGGAGCAGCACTCGTTCCCGCTGGCGGACATCTTCGACTTCTTGCACCCGGACAACGTGGAGGAGGTGCTGGTGCAGGCGGTGTTGCAGGCGCCCATCTTCGGCACGCGCTTCCGCTGGGTGGCCACGCGGGCCCTGACGCTGTACCGGATGATGGGCGGCAAGCGCGTGGCGCCGAACCTCCAGCGCGCGCGCAGCGAGGACCTGCTGGCCGCGGTGTTCCCCGCGCAGGTGGGCTGCCAGGACAACCATGGCGGCGGGGACGTGGAGCTGCCGGACCATCCGCTGGTGAAGCAGACGATGGACGACTGTCTGCGCGAGGCGATGGATGTGGACGGGCTGCGCGAGGTGCTCCGGCGCATGCGCGACGGGCGCATCCAGCTCGTCGCCCGGGACGTGCCCGAGCCGAGCGTCTTCGCGCACGCGTTGATCAACAGCCAGCCCTACACCTTCCTGGATGACGCGCCGGCCGAGGAGCGCCGCGTGCGCAACGTGGCCCTGCGCCGCGCGATGCCCGCGGAGGACGCCGCGGCGTTCGGCGCGCTGGACGCCGCCGCCATCGCGCAGGTGGTGGAGGACGCCGCGCCGCCGATGCGCGACGAGGACGAGCTGCACGACGCGCTCCTGCAGCTGGTGCTGGTGCGGGCGTCGGAGGTGCCGCGAGGCCTGGAGACCGGGCTGTTCGCGCAGGGCCGCGTGGCGTGGCTGGAGCGGCCGGGCGGGCGCTTCCTCGTGTCCGCGGAGCGGGGCAACGCGGTGCGCGCGCTCTTCCCGGATGTGCAAACGCAGCCGGTGTTGCCGGTGCTGGAGTACGACCGTCCGGTGGAGCGTGAGGCGGCGGTGCTCCAGGTGGTGCGCGGCCGGATGGAGATGGTCGGGCCCACCACGGTGGCGGAGCTGGCGCGGCTGACGCTGCTGGAAGCGGACGACATCAACCTGGCGCTGCACGCGCTGGAGGGGCAGGGCAGCGTGCTGCGCGGCCAGTTCCGCGCGAGCGAGGACGTGCCGGTGGCGCCCGGTGAGGACGGCGGGCCGGTGCTGGAGTGGTGCGACCGGCGCCTGCTCCAGCGCATCCACCGGCTCACGGTGGGACGGCTGCGCCGGGAGATTGAGCCGCTGAGCCCGCAGGACTTCATGCGCTTCCTCTTCCGGTGGCACCACCTGGAGGACGTGGACGCGCTGCGCGGCTCCACGGGCCTGCTCAAGGCGGTGCGGCTGCTTCAGGGGTACGAAGCGCCAGCCTCCGCGTGGGAGCGCTTCCTGTTGCCGGCGCGCATGCGCGGCTACACGCCGGACCAGTTGGAGCGCGCGTGCTACGCGGGCGAGGTGGCGTGGGGACGGGTGACGCTGAAGGATCCGCCGAAGCCGGCGGGGCCGCGTCGTGGGGCGCCGGTGACGGAAGCGCCGGAGCCCGTGGTGCACAAGCGGGCGTCGCCCACGCGCAATGCGCCGCTGACGTTCACGCTGCGCGAGGACCTGGAGTGGATGCTGGCGGCGGCGCGTCCGCACGCGGTGCTGGCGGACGGGGGCGTGTGGACGCCGCCGGACCTGAGCGCGGCGGCGAAGGACGTGGTGGGCGTGTTGGACCGGCGGGGCGCGTGCTTCTTCCAGGACCTGGTGACGCGGGCGCGGCGGCTGCCAGCGGAGGTGGAGGACGCGCTGTGGGAGCTGGTGGCCAAGGGGCTCGTCACGGCGGACGCGGTGCAGAACCTGCGCATCCTGCAGAGCCCGGCGCACCGCAAGCGCCAGAAGCTGTTGCAGCGCGGCGGTCCGGGCCGCTGGAGCCTGCTGGCTCCGGCAGAGCCGAAGACGCAGGACGAGGTGATGGAGTCGCTGGCGAGGCTGTTCCTCCAGCGCTACGGCATCGTCTGGCGCGACCTGGTGATGCGCGAGTCCCTGGCGCCGACGTGGCGGGAGCTGCTGTTCGTCTACCGGCGCATGGAGGCGCGAGGCGAGCTGCGCGGTGGGCGCTTCGTGTCGGGCTTCGTGGGAGAGCAGTTCGCCCTGCCGGAGGCGGTGGACACGGCGAGAGCGGTGCGCAGGACGGCTCCGTCGGGCGTGCGCATCCAGCTGTCCGGCGTGGATCCGCTGAACCTCACGGGCGTGGTGACGCCGGGCCCGCGCGTGGCGGCGATGCCGAACAACGTCGTCACCTACGTGGACGGGATTCCGCAGGGCGTGGACGCAGTGGAAGATGCTTCGGAGAACGAGGACACTGAGGTGGAGGGGCCGCTCGCGCAGGTGAACTGAGCCCCACGACGCAGGGGACTTCAGGTGATTCGATTCGGACCATGGAGCACCACCCTCGGGTTGGCCGCCGGCTTTGGCGCCCTGGTGTCCGTGCTGCTCCTGGCCGCGCCCGGGAATCGCGTGGCGAACCGGCTGCTGGCGGCGCTGCTGGGCGTCGTCGTGCTGCGGCTGATGCCCTACTTCCTGGGCTTCGCCGGCTTCTATGACGTGCATCCCTGGCTGTCCTTCGCCCCGTTCGACCTGGGGCTGGCGACAGGGCCGCTGCTGTATCTCTATGTCCGCCGCCTCGTGACGCCCGGGCTGCCCGCTCGGTGGTGGCGGCACTTCCTGCCCGCCTCGGTCATGCTCGTCTACACGCTCTGTGCCTTCGCGCTGCCTCTCGCGCGGAAGCACTGGTGGAACGACGTCGTCCATGAGCGCTGGGTGGATCCGTTGGAGTCCGCCGCCAGCATCGTGTCGCTCGCGGCCTATCTGGTGGCCTCGGTCCGGTTCAAGCGCCGCTACCAGGCCTGGCTCGAGGCGAACGTCAGCGACCGGGAGATGCATCATCAGTCCTGGTTCGCCACCGTGCTCCTGTCGCTAGGGCTGTGGTGGGGCGTGACGGTGGGCTTCGAGTTCATGGACCGCTTCCTGATGCGGCTGAACCACCACGACCGCTTCCCGCAGTACGTGTTCTTCTCCGCCATCATCGTCGTGCTCGGACTGGAGGGCTGGCGTCAGGCGGGCCATCGCTTCCCCCAGTGGAGCGTGCGTGCCGAGCCTCCGCCCCTGATGATGGCCTCGGACCGCGACTGGTCGGAGGCGGCGGTCGACTGGGCGGAGCGCATCCGCGCGGGGGCCTGGTGGCGCGAGCCGGGGCTGAGCCTCTCCGAGGTGGCCCACCGGTTGGGCACCAACGAGACCTACGCGTCGCGGGCGTTCAACCAGGGACTTGGGCGCAACTTCAACGCCGTCATCAACGCCATGCGGGTGGAGGCGGTGCAGGCGCGACTGGCTTCCGGGGAGAAGAAGCCCATGCTGGAGATTGCGCTGGAGGAGGGCTTTGCCTCCAAGTCCAGCTTCAACCGCGTCTTCCGCGAGCACACCGGCCAGAGTCCCACGTCCTGGCGGACGGCCCATTTCAAGGAAAATCCAATAAATCCAAGGGTTGAGACGACGTAGGGGAGGCGAAGGCGTAGGTCCCCGCCTTCCTGGCGGAGCGTGTCCGCCAGCGATGCGACAGGACCTCCGATGTCCCTGCGTTTGCTGGCCCTGAGCTGTTCGGCCCTGCTCCTCGTGGTTCCCACCCTGGCGGCCGCCGAGCCACCTGCTCCGGTGGAAGCGCCCTATTCACCGGTCACCCTGGACGCGGTGAAGGCCCGCGCCGACGTGGCGCTCCTGCGGCGGGCCCTGGAGACGATCCACCCGGGCCTGTATCGCTACCGGAGCCGGGCGGAGCTCCAGGCTGCCTTCGTCCGGTTGGAAGCGGCGGCGTCGCGGCCGACCACGGACCTCGCGCTGTGGCGGGCCCTCGCGCTGATGCTGGCGGAGCTTCATTGCGACCACACCAAGCCGGAGCCTTCGGTCGCGCTGGAGGCGTACCGGCGGACGCATCCCACGCACCTGCCGCTGCGCTTCAAGATCCTCGAAGGACGGATGATCGTCGTGTCGAACGACGGCCAGCCCGGAGCGCCACCGCCGGGCGCGGAGCTTGTCGGAATCAACGGGCTGCCGGTGCCCCGGGTGCTGACCGAGCTGGGACGCGCTGTCGCCCATGATGGGAGCACCGACCACGCCATCGCCGCGAAGCTGGCGTCGGACAGCGACCTGATGGGGGACGACTTCAACGAGTACTGGCCTGCCTTCCGTGGGTTCCCCACGAAGTGGGTCCTCGACTGGAAGCGCTCGGGAGCGCTGCGGCTGTCGCACAGCACGCTGGCGCCGATCTCCTTCAAGGAGTGGACCGCGCTGTCCTGGCCGGGCAGCCCGTATCGCGACGAGTTCTACAAGGCGATCCATTGGCGCATCGACGGGAAGCGCGCCCTGCTGCGCATCGACACGTTCGTGAACTACCGCAACCCCGTCGATGCGACGGCCTTCCTGGGCGGCTTCTTCAAGACGCTGAAGGCCCAGGGCGTGGAGCAGCTGGTGCTGGATCTGCGTGAGAGCGGTGGGGGTTCGGAGGACGTGTCGGTCGCGCTGGGGCGGTACCTGCTCAAGGCGCCCTTTCTCTGGTCGAAGCCGTCCCTGCTCAAGGCGATCCGTTATGGCGACCTCCCCACGCACATTGAAAGCTGGGGTGACAGAAAGGCCGTGTTCGAACCGGACGAGAAGGGCTTCCGCCGCACGAGCGATGGCTGGTGGGAACGGTTGCCGCGTCCCGATGACGAGGGACTGCGGATGCAGGACGTGTCGCCGGATGCCTTCACGGGAACGGTGACGGTGCTCAGCGGGCCGATGAATGGCTCCGGCGCGACGAGGACCCTGGCGCAGTTGAAGGAGAAGCTCGGCGCGCGGCTGGTGGGGGAGGAGAGCGCGGGCAGCGCGGAGGGGCCGACCGCCGGGCGCATCTTCCTGCTGACGCTGCCCCACAGTGGCCTGCGGATCCGCATCCCCAACGCGTGGAACCGGACGAACATCGAGCACTTCGTCCCCGGGCGCGGCGTCCCGGTGGATGAGACGGTCGTCCCCACGGTCGCGGACTTCGAAGCAGGGCGGGACCGGGCGGTGGAGGTCGCGAAGACGTCCGGCACGGCCGTGGTGCCCACGCTTGCCACGGTGTTGGTGGGTTCATGGAGCGGCACGCTCGACTACCGCGACTTCCAGAGCGACCGGCGCGTGATTCTTCCCACGACGCTGGAGGCGACAGGCGACGGGGAGGAGATCCGGTTCGCCTTCACCTTCGATGACGGGCCTGGGAAGACGGTCCGCTCGACAGAGTCCTGGAGGATCCGCGACGAAGGGCGGACGCTCGTCACGGGTGAGGACCGGGAGGAGATGAAGATCCTCGAGCGTCGCGGTGGAAGCGCGGCGGCGGAGCTGACGCTGGTGGCGGAGGGCAGGGGAGAGGAGAACAAGCAGCCCGTGGAAGTGCGCACGGTGCTGACGCGTAGAGGCGCGGTCCTCTCCATCAGCCGTCTCACCCGACGTCCCGGTGAGCCCTTCCTGCTGCGCCACGTCTACCGAATGTCAGCGGTCGCAAGGAGTGACGGATAGAAGACCCGTCGTCGGGGTGAGGGGTTGGCCACTGTTGTCGACGCCAGAGGATCGTTGGTGGAGTGCCATCCCATGGGCCCAGGCGCTCGGCGTACGGTGATGCGAAGCCAACTGGGTGTCGTCATGCTCACCGCGCTGGTCATGGTTGCGTCCGCCTTTGGGCACGCCCAGCGACCTGAGGAAAGGGCGTGGCCGTGAGCAGGGACAGGAAATCGATGTGGAGGACGTACTGGAGGTGCTGAATGATGCGAGTAAGCACCACGCGTGGGGAACGCGGGAGTCGAACGCATTCGAGGTGGCGGCGTTCTGCCTGCTCTACGTTCGCCACATCGACAAGCGCGATCAACTACCAGGACGGCTCACGCTCATGGCCTCCCCGCTCATGGAGGAACTGAGCGTGGAGGATGAGCCGGAGGAGTGAGCAGGTCCCGAGAGCGGCCTTGATGCTGAACATCGTCGTCACCTTCGCTGTGGCCACTCTGTGCGCTCGACGATTTCGGGAGCTCGAATGCCAAGGAACCTGTGCTGGACGCTGGTGGTCGTGTTGTTGGGATGCTCGACCCCGCATCCGGACATTCGTGTGCGCCAGCTCCCCAATGGAATGTACGAGGTCGATGGACCTCTGTTGGGCCCCTTCAAGACCCGAGAGGAACTGGCGCAGGTCGCCTGTGAGCGGATGATCCAGATGCCCGGCGCTTCGACCCTGCATGGCAGGCAGGGCAGAGAGTATTGCGCGCTCTGGTACTACTCCCCTCAAGACCGCGCCTACTTCCTCAGCTACTTCTCGGACGTCTCCGGTGATGGTCCGGGGGGAAAGAAGTACTGCACAGTGCCTCTGTCCCTCCGTGATGCCAATGTTCGCAGCCCGGCCATCCTTGGTCCGGCGCATCCACACCCGCACAACTGGGAGTTCTCTCGGGAGGACATGGGGGCGAACCACGAACCCGGTTGGTCACCCTGGGGTTCCGCTCGCTTCGTGGACACGTCAGGACGCATCTGGGAGCACGAACTGCTGCTCTTCTATGGTCCGCGGAATGGCGGATGCCTGGCGTACGACTACAACTACTCCTCCCGTGTCGTGTCCGCGTTGCGAGGTGGGAGGTGGGTCCCCATCGGCAAGGCTTCTGGACAGGCCGGGGACTTTGAATTCGAGCTGTTCGAGGGACAGACATGGTTGCCGTAGACACGGATTGCCTGGGACGTCGCAGGGGGGCTTCGCGATGAGAACACCCGTGGGAATCGCACTGCTCTGCATCCCGCTCGCTGGGTGCTCTCTGCTCGGGTACCACAAGGCGAAGAAGGCCCCGTGGGCGCCTCCTGATGAGGCCGCCGCAGTGGTGTTTCCGACTTCATTCAAGGAGGGCCTTCACCTGGAGGGGCCCGTGCTGGCCGCGCTCGAAGTCGCGATGAATGAGTTCCTCCCCGCAGGAACCGAGATCACGACCACCGACCCCGACAAGCGCGTGGCCCAGTGCCTCTCCAAACGAAGCTCCTACGACACCCACGTCCTTCAGGCAGGTGAAGACCTGTTCTTCGTCTGGTTCTCTCCGGACTTGTCCCGCTGTGGGCTGAACGTGCCCATCCTCGATGGCGGCGCGGTCTACGCCATCGATGCGCGGGGCCGCATCCTGGACAGGCGATAGCCCGGGCAGCTCTCCAGCCCCTTGCTCCACAAACCTTTGGAGGCCGGGTCCTTGGGTTTGCCGGCCGTCACTTTAGGATAAATTTCAAGCGAGCTAGTTCACCGCCAATTGAAATTAGCCCAAGTCGTATCTACACTGCATCGCGTCAGCTCTTGGGAGAGGTGCGTCGATGCAGAAGTGGATGGCGATGGTCCTGCTGGTGGGCGTGGCGGTGGCGGGACTGCTGGTGGCCCCGGCGGCACAGGTGAAGCAGGGCGGGCCCATCAATGCGGCGGACACCGCCTGGCTGCTCACCGCCACGGCGCTGGTGCTGCTGATGACGCCCGGCCTGTCGTTCTTCTACGGCGGCATGGTGCGGCTGAAGAACGTCGTCTCCACCCTGATGCAGAGCTTCATCGCCATGGCGGTCATCAGCCTGCTGTGGGTCGTCGTGGGCTTCAGCCTGTGCTTCGGCGACAGCTTCCACGGCCTCATCGGGGACCCGCGCACCTTCTTCATGTTCAGCGGCGTGGGCGGTGAGACGCACCCGGACCTCGCGCCCACCGTGCCGCTGCTGCTCTTCGCGCTCTTCCAGCTCAAGTTCGCCATCATCACCCCGGCGCTCATCACCGGCGCTTTCGCGGAGCGCGTGCGCTTCAAGGCGTACCTGCTCTTCATGGTGCTCTTCAGCATCTTCATCTACGCGCCGCTCGCCCACTGGACGTGGCACCCGGAGGGCTTCCTGCGCCAGTGGGGCGTGCTCGACTTCGCGGGCGGCACCGTCGTGCACATGTCCGCGGGCTTCGCCGCGCTCGCCGGCGCGCTCGTCCTGGGCCGCCGTCAGGTGCACCTGACGCACGCCACGCACGCCCCCGCCAACGTGCCCTTCGTGATGCTCGGCACGGGCATGCTGTGGTTCGGCTGGTTCGGCTTCAACGCGGGCTCCGCGCTGGCCGCCTCGTCGCTGGCCACGCTCGCCTTCGCCACCACCAACACCGCCTCCGCCGCCGCCATGCTCGGCTGGATTGCTTTCGACTGGCTGCGCGGCCGCAAGCCCAGCGCCATGGGCGCCTGCGTGGGCGCCGTGGTGGGACTCGTCGCCGTCACGCCCGCCGCGGGCTTCATCACCGTGGGGCAGAGCATCGTCGTGGGCCTGGTCGCCAGCTTCGTCAGCAACGCCGCCGTCCACTTCAAGAGCCGCACCGCCCTGGATGACACCCTGGATGTCTTCCCCTGCCACGGCCTGGGCGGCGTGGTGGGCATGGTGCTCACCGGCGTGCTCGCCAAGGACGTGGGCCTCATCCACGGCACCACCCGCACCTTCCTCATGCACCTGTTGGCCCTCGTCGTCGTGTCCGTCTTCTCCTTCGTGGGCTCGTGGCTCCTCTACAAGCTCGTCGACCGCATGGTCCCGCTGCGCGTCACCCGCGAGCAGGAGGAAGAAGGCCTGGACCTGAGCCAGCACGGAGAGACGGTGGGCGAGGTCCCCACCGCCGCCCGCGTCCAGAC
>NZ_RAWD01000111.1:0-26698 GCF_003612065.1 Corallococcus sp. CA047B | reverse complement strand
CGGTGGCGCTGGTCGTGCTGGTGCTGCTGACGCCCGCGTGGCGGGAGCGGTTCGGCAAGGCCGTGGACAACCTCTTCGGCAGCGGGGAGCGCTCGCTGGCGATGTCGGTGGGCTGGAGCCTGGTGCGCGAGCACCCGTGGGTGGGCGTGGGCTTTGGCAATCACAAACCCGCGGCGCTGGCGACGCAGGCCCGGACAGGCATCACGGACCTGCTGGCCACGGACTCGCACAACCTCTGGCTGACGGCCTGGGCGGAGACGGGGCTCGTGGGGCTGGTGTTGCTGGCGGCGATGCACGGCCTGCTGGCCCGGGCGCTGGTGCGCAGGCACCGCCAGGGCTCCATCGCGGCCACGGGCGCGCTGCTGTCGTTCGCCGGCTTCCACGTCCTGGCCCTGGTGCACTACCTGCCGTTCCACCCGAGCGTGCACCTGTCGTTCATGTTCGTGTGGGGGCTGGGGTTGTGCCGTTGGCCGGAACGGCAATGATTGCCGTGGGGTGACCTCCCCGGTGGCGCGTGCGACACTGCCTGGATGGGAATGGACACCGCGCCTCAGGTCGTTGAATTCGGTTCTCACGACACGGCATTGCAGGCCGCCTTCTGCGATTTCGTGCCCCAGGTGTTCCGCCGGGCCGACTTCCGGCGCTGGTGCGAATGGGGTGAGTGGACCGACGACTACCGCGCGTTCGCCGTGCTCGAAGAGGGCCGCGCGGTGGCCACCACCGCGGTGATGCGGATGCGGCTGCTCGTGGAAGGGCGCGAGGTGACGGGCTACCAGTTTGGCGCCGTGGCGAGTCTGCCTTCCCATCGCGGGCAGGGGCTGGCTCACCTGGTGATGAACGCCGCGCTGGACGCCTGTGGAGACGCGCCGGTGTTCCTGTTCGCCAACCCCAACGTGCTCCAGTTCTATCCGCGCTTCGGTTTCCAACCCTGCGAACAGACGCTGTTCGCCGCGGAGCATGCGGCCGTGCCTGGAGGCACCCCCGCGTCCCGGATCGACCTGGGGGATGCGGCGATGCGTGCGGGCCTGTCCGCGCTCTCCAACAAGGGGCTTCCGGTGACGGAGCGCTTCGGCGTGCGCGGGTATTCGACGGCCGCGAGCTGGCACGTGGCCAATGGGTTCGCGCGCCCGTTGTGGCGACTGGGTGACGACGCGTGGGTCTGCGCGGAAGTGGAGGGCGACACGCTGCACATCGATGACATCTTCGCCCGGGAACCCTTCGACCTGCGCGCGTGGATCCCCCGGCTGATTGACCGGCCCATCCGCTCCGTCCGCTTCGGCTTCACCCCGGAGCGCTGGTGGCCGGAGGCGACGGAGGCCGGCGAGGACCTGGAGGCCTGGCTGTTCGTGCGCGGGCTGTCCTTGTCACCCAGGCCCCACGGCTTCCCCGTACTCGCGCGCACCTGACACTGCGGGTCCGTTCCCGCGGTGCTGCGATATTCTGGCGACGCGGTTGCGCGTGTCGCATCTCCCTGCTGACGCAACGCGTGTGACGCACCAGGTAGGTCTGGGGATACCCACGCGCTGGGTGTTGTTTCTCTCCATCGCACAACATCGCTTCACATTCAAAGACATACCAATACGTTTCATCCATTGGGCACGCTATGTTTGCGAAGGGTTGGGTTGAATCTTGACGTGATAGGGATAGACGCGTACCCAGTCATTCACTGACTGGAGGCCGTCATGCGCTTCACCCGCTATTGCCGCTCCATCCTGTTCACTCCGGCGCTCGCCGTGGATCGCTTCGAGCGTGGGCAGCAAGCCGGCGCGGACATCAGTCTGGTGGACCTGGAGGATTCCGTGGCGGCGGCCCACAAGGACGCGGCCCGGCAGCACGCGGAGGCCTTCTTCCTGACGCCCCGGGTGGGGGAGAGCCGCCGCGCGGTGCGCATCAACTCCGTGACGCGCCCTGAAGGCATGCGCGATCTGCTGGCCCTGCGTGAGTACGCGGTGAAGCCCGACGTCATCATGGTGCCCAAGGTGGAGTCCCCGCGCGACCTGGAGATCGTCGAACAGGTGCTGGGATCCGACTGCGCGAACGTGGACCTGTTGGCGCTGGTGGAGACGCCGCGCGGAATCGAGAACCTCGACGCCATCGTGTTCGCGACGCCGCGTCTCAAGGCGCTGGTGTTCGGCTCGGCGGACTTCTCCTTCAGCATTGGCGCGGCGCTCGCCTGGGAGCCCCTGCTGTACGCGCGCTCCCGGCTGGTGTCCGCCGCGCGCTGCGCGAACCTCCAGGTGGTGGACGCGCCCCTGTTCGACATGGGCGACCTGGAGGGGCTGCGCGCGGAGTCCGCCCGCGCGCGCAGCCTGGGCTTCAGCGGCAAGGCCGCCATCCACCCGCATCAGGTGGAGATCATCAACAAGGCCTTCTCCCCGGACGAGCGCACGCTGCAGAAGGCGCGGAAGATCGTCGCGGAGAGCCAGGCCCGTGACGCGAACATCTGCGTCGTCGACGGCGCCATGGTGGGCACGCCCTTCATCGAGGCCGCGAAGCGCACGCTCGAGGACTTCGGCGTCACCGAGGGCTGAAGCCCGCTTCGTTCTTCATCTTTTGTCTTTCCCCGACCATTCCGCGCAGGAGGAGTCCGCATGGCAACGAGCATTCCCGAGAGCGTCCTGGGCCCCCGGCGCTACCGCAACAACGAGAAGTTCGTCGGTGTGGGTGACGCCGGCTGGCAGCAGGCCGAGGACCACGGCCTCATCAACCTGAAGGTGGATTTCGAGTCGAACAACCACCTCATCGACCGGGCGACCCAGCACGCCTTCATGGTGCTGTGCTCGTGCTCCTACCTGGGCCTCAACCACCACCCGGCCATCCTCCAGGGCGCCATCACCGCGCTCCAGGAAGAGGGCACCATCGGCCTTGCGCTCTCCACGCTGCGCATCCGCCTGGGCCTGATGGCGCGGCTGGAAGAGGGCCTGCGGGACCTGTACGGCTGTCCGTCGCTGCCGGCCGCGTCATGTACCGCGCTGACCGCGGGCATCCTGCCGCTGCTCGCGTCCGGACACCTGACGGAGGACGGACAGCCGCGCGTCATGGTGTTCGACCGCTTCTGTCACTTCTCCATGGCGTACGTGAAGCCCATCGTCGGGGACGAGAGCCTGGTGCTGACCAGTCCCCACAACGACCTCAACTACCTGGAGGACGTCTGCAAGAAGTACCCGCGCGTCGCCTACGTGGCGGACGGCGCCTACTCCATGGGCGGGCTCACCGCGCTGGAGGGCCTGCTCCAGCTCCAGGAGAAGTACGGCCTGTTCCTGTACTTCGATGACTCGCACTCGCTGTCCATCACCGGGAAGAACGGCGAGGGCTGGGTCCGCTCCCGCCTGAAGATGAACCCGCTGACGATGATCGTCGCGTCGCTGGCCAAGGCCTTCGGCAGCGCGGGCGGCGTGGCCATGCTGGGCAGCGAGAAGCTGTTCAACTTCCTCAACCGGAACGCGGGCCCGCTCGCGTGGTCGCAGAACCTCCAGGTGCCGAACATCGGCGCGTCGCTGGCGAGCATCGCGCTGCACAAGAGCCCGGAGCTGAAGCAGCTCCAGGACAAGCTCGCGCGCAACATCGACTACTTCGACAGCCAGTTCCCCTCGCAGCACGCGGGCAACGGCATGCCCATCCGCAAGATTGAAGTGGGCGCGGAGGAGAAGGCGGTGCGCCTGTCCCAGGAGCTGTACCGGGCGGGCTACTACTGCTCGGCGGTGTTCTTCCCCGTGGTGGCCAAGGGCGAAGCGGGCGTGCGCCTGATGATGCGCGCGGACATCGAACCGGACGAGCTGAAGCGCTTCTGCGCGACGGCGAAGGACATCATCTCCGGCTTCTGAATCCAGCCCGAACGCGAGGACACACGACATGGAGGGCACTGGCTACAAGCAGGTGGGACCACAGCGCTACCGGGAGCTGCTGGGCTTCGCGTTCGAGGACTTCACCGTCGGGGATGTCTTCGAACACCGCCCGGGCCGCACGGTGACGGAAGCGGACAACGTGCTGATGAACACGCTGAGCCTGAACCCGTCCCCGCTGCACCTGGACGCGGCCTACTGCGCGCACACGCCGTGGGAGCGGCCGCTCATCTCCAGCCTGGTGACGTTCAGCGTGGTGTGCGGCATGAGCGTGCGCAGCACCAGCGGTCGGGCCCTGGCGAACCTGGGGTGGGACCGCATCCGGCTCACGCACCCGGTGTTCGCCGGAGACACGCTGTACGCGGAGAGCCGCATCCTGGCCAAGCGCCTGTCCGCGAAGCGGGACGGGGAGGGCATCGTCACCTGCGAGACGCGGGGCCTGAAGTCCACGGGCGAGGTGTTCCTGACGTTCGAGCGCAGCTTCCTCGTGCCCACGCGCGAGCGCGGTGTCGAGGAAAGGGCCGGGTACTGAGAACCATGCGCGCCGTCGTCTTCGAAGGCTCCGGGGGCCCGGAGGTGGTGAAGCTCCGCGACGTTCCCCGGCCGGTGCCCACGGGCAACGCGCTGCTCGTGAAGGTGCACGCCACCGCGCTCAACCGCGCGGACCTGCTCCAGCGCGCGGGCATCTACCACGTGCCGGAGGGCCAGTCCGCCATCCCTGGCGTGGAGGTCGCGGGCACGGTGGAGGCGTGGGGCGAGGGCGTGAAGGGCTTCACCCGGGGCCAGCGCGTGTTCGGCGTGGTGGAGGGCGGCGGGTACGCGGAGTACTGCCTGCTGGACGCGGACATGGCGCTGATCATCCCGGAGGCGCTGGGCTTCGTGGAGGCCGCCGCCGCCGCGGAGTCCTGCCTCACCGCCAACGAGACACTGTTCGAGCTGGGCGGGCTCAAGCCCGGACACACGGTGCTGGTGCACGCGGGGGCCAGCGGCATCGGCACGACGATGGTGCAGATGGTGAAGCACGTGGGGGCCACGGCGCTGTGCACGGTGGGCACGCCCCGGAAGGTGGAGGCGCTGAAGCAATTGGGCGCGGACGTGGCCATCGACTACCGGCGCCAGGATTTCGTGGCGGAGGTGATGGAGCGCACGCGCGGTGAAGGCGTGGACCTGGTGATGGACTTCGTGGGCGGCGCGTACCTGTCGCGCAACCTCTCCGTGCTGAAGCACGAGGGCTGCCTGGTGCTGGTGGGCCTGCTGGACGGGATGGCGGCGGAGCTGGACCTGCTGCGCGTCGTGCAGCGCCGGTTGCAGCTCAAGGGCTCGTCGCTGCGGCTGCGGCCCATGGTGGAGAAGCGGCAGGTCAACGCGCGCTTCCGGCAGCGGTGGATGGAGGTGCTGGCGCGAGGCGGGCTGCCGCCCGTCATCCACGGGAGCTGGCCGCTGGAGGCGGTGGTGGAGGCCCACGCGGAGATGGAGGCCAATCGCAACATCGGGAAGATCGTCCTGACGGTGACGCGGTGACGGACCTGGGCGAGTTCCTGGCGCGTGAGCAGGTGGACGCGCAGCTGCTGACCCTGGCGACGCCGATGACGACGGCGGCGGCCGCCGCGCAGGAGCTGGGCATCGCGGTGGGCGGCATCTTCAAGTCGCTGGTGTTCACCACGGACGCGAACGAGGTGCTGGTCGTCGTGCTGCCCGGAGACCGGCGCGTGGACTTCAAGGCGGTGGCGCGGGCCGCGGGCTGTCGCAAGGTCGCGTTCGCGAGCCGCGAGCGGGCGCTGGAGGCGACGGGCTATCCGCCGGGAGGCACGCCACCGCTGGGCCATCCGCACCCGTTGCGCGTGTTCGTGGACGCGTCCGTCCTGGAGTACCCGGAAGGCTACGGCGGCGGCGGGCGGCCGGAGCTGTTGTTGCGCCTGACGCCCGCGGAGCTGCTGCGCGTGACGAAGGGCACCGTGGGCACCCTGAGCATTCCAACCGAAGCAACGACCCCCTGAATCGAGGAGTTCCCCATGCAGGAAGACGTCTCCAGAAGCCTCAAGAAGATCCTGACGAACCAGCTCTTCGTGGAGATTCCCGAGGAGCAGATTGGCGGAGACGACGGGTTGCAGTCCGTCGTCGGCCTGGACTCCGTGGGCTTCCTGGAGCTGCGGGTCATCTGTGAGGATCAGTTCGGCGTGAGCATCTCCGACCAGGATTTCGACACGGAGAACTTCCGCACGCTCAACCTGTTGTCGGCGCTCATCGTGAAGCTCAAGGCCCAGCAGCAGGGGGGCGCGAAGTGAAGGTGCCCGCCGCGGGGGAGAAGCTGGGCGCGGACGACGTCGCCCGCCTGCGCGCCGGCATGGCGTTGCAGATGGACCACTATGGCGGCGGACGCCTGCCGTATGTCTGTCTGAAGGCGAAGGGCCTCGTGCAGCACATGGCGACGCTGGAGGGGCCGGACGCGGGTCGCGTCGTGGAGGTGCTGGACGCCAGTGGTGGCTACGCGAGCGCGTGTCTGGGTGCGGGCCATCCGCGCATGCAGGAAGCGCTGCGCGACGGCCTGGAGCGCGCGGGCTACGTCACCGACGAGCTGGGTTCGCTGGAGCGCACGCTGCTCCTGGAGGAGCTGTTCGGCGCGAAGGGCCTGTGGGCGGACCGCTTCCCGGGAGACGCGTACCACGCGAGCGGCCGCAACTCCGGCTCCGAGGGCCTGGAGCTGGCGCTGCGTCTGGTGTTGGAGTCGAACTTCGACCGGCGGCGGATGGCGCCGAAGCCCGAGCGTTCCGAGCGGCGGACGATCCTCGCCTTCGAGGGCGCGTGGCACGGGTGGACGCAGGGCCTGGTGAGCCTGCTCAACCGTCGGCACTACCGACTGGGAATGCCACTGCCCGCGACGGAGGCGCTCGACGTGCAGTTCCTGCCGTTCGGGGAGCTTTCGCATCTGGAGACCTTCTTCGCGGAGCACGGGCGGAAGCTGGCCGGCGTGTTCGTGGAGCCCATCCAGGGGGACGCCGGCATCCTGGTGCCGCCCCCGGGCTACCTGCGGCGGCTGGCCGCGCTGTGCCGGGAGCATGACGTGCTGCTGGTGGCTGACGAGGTGCTCACGTTCGCGAAGACGGGCCGCTTCTTCGGCATGACGGACGCGGAGGGGCCCATCCCCACGGACATCACCGTCATCGGCAAGAGCCTGGGCATGGGCGTCGTCTCCACGTCCATGGTGATCGCGCGGCGCGAGCTGTCGGTGCGCTCCAGCGGCGCGGTGTCCACGTCCGACCTGCGGCCCCTGACGAGCGCGGTGATGCGCTCGGGCATCCAGTACATGTCCGGCGAGGGGTTGGTGGAACGCACGGGCCCGCTGGGCGAGCTGCTGCGCGAGCGGCTGCGCAAGGACGTGGCGCAGCCGTTCCCGGAGGTGTTCCAGGAGGTCCGGGGCCTGGGCTACATGAACGGCCTGGAGCTGACGGAGAAGGCCTCGGGGAACCTGGGGCGGCTGCGGACTCGGCTGCTCGACGCGGGCATCTTCGTGGAGTTCATGGCGGGCGCGGGGCGACGCTCGCGCGGGTTGCGCTACCTGTTCCCGGCAATGCGCATCGCGCCGCCGCTCATCGCGGGGGAGGCGGACCTCCAGGAGATGGTCGCGCGAATCCAGCGCGGGGTGCGGACGTTCGTGGAGTCCGGGTCGTGACGGAGGCCGCGGTGCCGCTGCCGGAGGTTCCACTCTCGCTGCGCAAGCGGGTGGAGCACGTGGACACGGATGCCTCCGGCGTCGTGCATTTCTCCCGCTACGCGTCGTTGCTGGAGACGGCGGGCCTGGAGGAACTGGAGCGCCGGGGCGCGGGGCTGGACGCCTTGACGGCGCAGGGCCTGGACCTGCGCGTGCGGGAGCTGCGCGTCAGCTACCGCGCGGCGGCGCGGTTCCAGGATTGGTTGGTGATGGTGCCGTCAGTGGATCACGTCGGGCCCGCGAGCTTGAAGCTGGGCGTGAAGCTGTACCGCGACGGCCCGGAGCCGTTGCTGCTTGCCTTTGGAAGTCTGGATTTCGCCGTCGTCACCCGAGAGAACGGAGTGCCCGCATGTCTACCGCCGTCCCTCAGCAGCGCGCTCAAGCTGGCGCCGTGAACGCAGTGGAGCGCACGCCGAAGCCCCTGGGGTTCACGGCGTTGAAGCAGTGGCTGCGGCACCGCCACCCGATGATCTACCTGGACCGCATCGTGGACCATGAGCCGGGGAAGTTCCTGGACGCGCTCATCTCCATCTCCGGGAACATGGACAGCATCGCCGGCCACTTCCCGGAGCGGGCCATCTTCCCGGGCAGCCACCTCATCCAGTCCTATGCGCAGGCGGGCATCATCCTCTACCAGATGAGCACGTCGATGCTGGCCGAGGACGAGCTGACGCTCATCGGTTCGGTGGAGGCGCGCTTCCTGAAGGTGGTGGTGCCGGGAGACCAGGTGTTGCTGCACGTGCAGCAGAACCGGCTGGCGGGAGGGCTGTTCCACTTCACGGGCAAGGCCATGGTGGGAGCGACTCGCGTGGCGGCGTTCCGCGCGAGTCTCGTGCGCTCCCGGGTCTCGGACCTGGGCTCGCCGCTGTGGTAGCACCCGTCGTCGTCACGGGCGCCGCGTGGACGACGCCGCTCGGCAGCGGGCTGGACGCCGTGTGGCGC
The DNA here is from genome assembly GCF_003612065.1 of Corallococcus sp. CA047B. Lineage (NCBI taxonomy): Bacteria > Pseudomonadati > Myxococcota > Myxococcia > Myxococcales > Myxococcaceae > Corallococcus > Corallococcus sp. CA047B. The sequence goes on along the minus strand of NZ_RAWD01000111.1, from coordinate 18,205 downwards.
CGGCTGCTGGCGGGCGAGCACGGCTTCGTGGAGGTTCCGTCCCCGCACCGCCTGCGCAACACGCAGGCGGCCGTGGTGCCGGGACGTTCGAGCGGGCAGGTGGAGGGCCCGGCGGAGCGGTTGCGCGGGCTCGCGGTCGCGACGTTGCGTGAGGCCCTGGAACACGCGGGCCTGACGGGTGACGGGGCGCGCACCCTGTTTGTCCTGGGCACCAGCCTGGGGGCCTACCTGGACGACGAGGGCGAGCGGAATGCTCCGCTGCACCAGTGGGCGGACGCGGTGGTGGGGGTGCTGGGCGCGAAGGCTCCGCCCGTGGTGTTGTCCACGGCGTGCTCGTCGGGTTCGGATGCGCTCGTGGTGGGGGCGGAGTGCCTTCGCGCGGGCCTCGCGGATGTGTGTATTTGTGGCGGCGTGGACATCCTGACGCCGAGCAAGCGATTGGCGCACTCCGCGCTGTCCACCCTGTCTCCGTCGCGCGCGCGGGCCTATGACACACGGCATGACGGCATGATGCTGGGGGAGGGCGCGGCGTTCCTCGTGCTGGAGTCGGCGGCGCACGCGGAGCAGCGGTCGGCTCGTATCCTGGCGCGGCTGCGTGGCGTGGGTTCGGCCAACGACGCGGCGAGCATGACGTCGCCGGATCCCGCGGCGGCGGGGGCACGGCTGGCGATGGAGCGCTCGCTGGTGGATGCGGGCCTCGCGGCGTCTGAGATTGGGCTGGTCAATGGTCATGGCTCCGCGACCCCGGTGAACGACCGGGCGGAGGCCGCGGCGTTCCGGAGCGTGTTTGGCTCCAAGGGCGGACCGCTCGTCTTCGCGACGAAGGGAGCCTTCGGACACACGCTGGGGGCCACCGGAGCGATGGAGGCCATCGCGACCATCCTGGGGCTTCGGGAGAGCATCGTTCCGCCCATCGTCGGACTGGAGCAGCCGGACCCTGAGTTTCCCTGTCCGCTGTCCGTGGGCGCATCGACCCGGCATTCGGCCCGGAAGGGCTTGAGCGTGACGCTGGGTTTTGGCGGCTTCGACACGTCGCTGGTCTTCGAGGTGGCGCGATGACGTCCCTGCCTTCGGTGGCCCTGCGTGGCAGCGCGGTGGTGTTCGCGGACGCGCCGAATCCGCACCTCGTCAAATGGAAGCCGTCCGTGCGCTACGCGGATCCACTGTCCTGGGCGCTGGTCATGGCCGTGGGCGAGGCGACCGGTTCACTGGGCGAGGACTTCACGCGTGCGGCGGACCGTTGCTCGCTCATCCAGGTGGGCGCGGTGGGGCCTCGTGAGACGTGGGCCCAGGTGGCGAGCGATGCCGCGCGAGGCTTCGCGTCCCCGCTGCGCTTTCCCGCCGCGACGCCGAGCGCCCCCACGGGCCTGTCCTGCATCGTCCATGGGCTGCGAGGCCCGACGCTGGCGCTGACGATGCCCGTGGCGACGGGAGCGGAGGTCGCGCTGGCGATGTCCATGGCATGGCTCCAGCGCGGGGTCGTGGACTGGGCCCTCATCGGCTCCGTGCTGTCGGTCGAAGGCCGGCCTCCGGGCGCGGGCTGCGTCGTCCTGTCACGGGGAACCGGGCCTGGCGTCGGCGTGGAAGTCGTGGCGCGGTCTCTTCAATTCCGAGCGGAGTGAACATGGCCTCACCTCTCCAGGATCTCGCGGGCGTTCCGCTGGCCAAAGTCCAGGCCTTCCTGGACCGCATCCGCGACCTCACCGAAGCGCATCCGGCCACCGACCGCTCTGTGTCGGCATTGGCGTCAGCATGGATCGCCAGGGGACTCAGGCCCGGGGACGTGGTGCTGCTGGCATTGCCCAATGGCGCGGGGCTGCTGGCCCAGGTCTTCGCGGTGCTCGCGGCCCGGGGTGTCCCCGCGCTGGTGTCGCCCGCGTCGCCTGCGGGTCGGCAGCAGTCGCTGGTGGATGCGTTGCCGGCGCGCGCGTTGGTGGCGATGCGCGCACCCGCGCCGCACGTGGAACGGGTGGAGCGCTTCGCGCTGGGCGGGGCGGAGGTGGCGCTGTTTCCGGACACCACTCCGCCGGGGGCAGAGGCTGGAGAGATGGTGTTGCTCACGTCCGGCACCTCCGGCTTCGCGAGCGGCTGCGTGTTCGACCTGGCTGCGCTCTTCCGCAACGCGGACCGGCACGCGGACGCGGTGGGCCTGCGCGCGGGGGACACGGCCCTGGTGAACCTGCCGCTGTACTACTCATATTCGATGGTCGCGCAGGCGTTCTCCGCGCTGAGACGAGGGTTGGAGCTGGTCATCAGCGGACCGCCGTTCCAGCCAGCGGCGTACCTGCGTCTTCTGGCGGAACAGGGCATCACCGTGTCCGCGCTGACGCCGCTGCTGGTGCGCGGGCTGCTGCAACACGGGGAGGCATTTCCGGAGGGGCTGCGGTGTCTGGGCGTGGGTGGGGATGTGCTCGCGCCGGAGCACGTGAAGCGGATGCTGCACGCGCGGCCGGGTGGGGAGCTGTACCTGACCTATGGCCTGTCCGAGGCAGGACCGCGCGTGGCGACGCTCGCCGCGCATGTGGAGCCGGAGCGCCGCTTCGCGTCCGTGGGGTTGCCCCTGCCGGGTACGGAGGTGACGCTCGTGCCGCGCGGTCCGGATGGACAGCGGGAGCTGTTCGTCTCCTCGGACACGGTGATGAAGCGCCGCATCGGCATCGTGGAAGGGGAGAAGCAGCATGCGCTGCGAGGCCCCCGGTTGTTGGCCACGGGGGACGTGTTCGACATCGACGCGGAGGGCTACCTGTACTTCCAGGGGCGCGTCTCCGACTTCCTGGTGCGAGGCAGCGAGAAGATCAGCATGGCCTCCGTGCGGCGTCTGGCCATGATGCTTCCCGGCGTGCTCACGGCGCGCACGCAGGTTATCAAGAGCAAGGAGGGGGACGACTACGACGTGGTCCTCACCGTCTCGGATGAGCGGCGTTCCGTGGAGCAACTGTCGCGCGACCTGTTCCGCCTGCTGCGACTGGCGGAGCGGCCCCGTGCCGTGCAGGTAGTCGCGGCGGATGTGGCCGTGGCCTCCCTGCACAAATGAAGGAGGTCAACGCACCGAGCGTCCGCCGATTTCTGGGAAGCGCTCATAGGCATGCAGGAGCACGGCCAGGTGGGCAGGGTTGTTGAAATCGAGAGGGGTGTCCGTGAGCCGGACAACCCATCCGCCTGTCGCCGTGCGCCGCGCCCGTGTCATCAGCTCTGCATCGCGGGCCGTGTCCGGGAATCCGAGGGTCCGTGCGGTAGCAGCCGACCAGTAGTTCAACCACCCGAGGTGATGCGGAATCTCAGGCGAACGGAGTTCATCTGGGGGCGTGAGCATGGGAAGCCCACGGGGTGAACGCTCCGGTCCATGAGGTGCGCTGCGCATCTGCTGCGCGACTTCCGAGCCGAAACCCTTCGGCGACGCATGACCCCAGAACGCTTGAGTTCCTTTCGCAACGCCCTCCAGCACACTCGGTGCCGCCATGATGGCGAGCGCGTCTAGCGGCAGCTTCGCATGGACCTGAAGCTGGGGCTGGCCCCCTGGAATCAAACTCGCGGGTCTTCGCAACCCCATGATTGTCACTGGGTTGCTCTCGTCGCCATTGCATAGGAGCGGAAACTCTCCGCGCTTCGCTGACTCCGCGAGCCATTCATCACGCTGCGGCAATGCGATGGGCCGCCCTTCCTTGGAGACCTCCCACTCCAGGCGCAAGCCGGGCAGAGCCCCTTCCATTTCGTGGACGGCAGCAAGTGCGCGTCCGTCATCGCCCTCCATCGCTGGCGCGTAGACAGAAATCAGGAGGCGACCTTGCATCGTCATCGTTCGCATCCCGTAACGACAAGATTGGGGGAAAGAGAGGGGTCCAGGTCGATCAGCGCTTCCTTGTGCGCGTGGGTGCTGACCCCGACGACGAAACCATATCCACATGCCCGCGCGATCCCGCGTTCTTCCAACATCTCGGCCACCTGGTCCTTGACCACCTGTTCCTGGAGGAAGTCACTGTAGGTGTCAAATCGGTCGGTCTTGATCTCCCACAGGACGCGCACCCCGACTTGCAGCGCGTCGAAGTGCTTGCCGTCAACGAGCACATCCATCCCAGGGTAGCGGTTGGGAGGAACCCTGTCGGCGCACGCGTCGTGCGCGTCGTCTCCGCCTCGATGTGGCACCGGAATGGGCTCGCATCGGGTGTGGCGCCCCCGGTCAAGGGGGCCCGGTGGCACCGGGGGGGCGCCAGCCCTGGCCGGAGGGCTCCGGCTCCAGCTTGGGATTTCGTTTCGGAACAGCTTCCTGGCGGGCCGCCTTCGTTCCTCGCGTGGTCGCTGCCTCCTCGGGATAGAGCTGGCGTAGCTCATACGCCTCCAGTTCCTCCTTGATGGCGGCAGCCACCACCACCACGCCAAGGATGACGATGGCTCCCACAACGACCTCAGGTGCGATCAGGACGCAGACGCCGAGTCCCATGGCAGCCGCGCTCGCCGAGGCGACCGTGCATCTTCCCGTTGGGTCGTGAAATCGAACCCGGTCATGGTCGACGGCCTGAAAGCAGCGCTCCACCATCACGGCCCAAGGCTGGGCAGCCTCTTGGAGGACGCAATGTCCACCGTCAGTCCAGGGCAGCTTCGCCGCTCGCTGGAGGTTGGAGATTCTCAGACTTCGGGTTCCCTGCTCGGTAGGGGGCGGTTTCGACGTAGCGCAGGCTGAAAGGAAAAGGAGGAGTGCGAAGCAAGCGCGGAAACGTATGACCACGGCCTTTCCTTCAAGCAAGGGAGCTGCGGGCCAGGACGGCCCATTCTGGCGGAACTTCGGCAAGGGCGATGCCGCCGCTGCACTCAAGAGTCTGAAGATCGCAGCAGGCGGAGTCGTGGTCGAGATGGGTCAGGACGCTTGAGCGTCGAGCCCCATTGGTAGGTCGGGGTTCGCGAGCACCGCGTCGAGCACTCGAATGAAGTCCGCGTGGATTCCCTCGGCGGTGCGTGCGTCGAACAGGTCGGTGTTGAACTCCAGCACGCCGGAGAATCCACCAGCCATTTCCGTGAAGGACAGGGCCAGCTCGTAGGTGACAGAGCCCCGGTTGACCTCCACGGGCGTCACCGTGAGGCCCGGCAATTCGAACGGCGCCTCCGGGGCGTTCTGCAGGACGAACATCACCTGGAACACGGGGGAGCGGTTCACGGGCAGTTCGACCCCGAGTGAAACCACGATCTGGTCCACGGGCACTTCCTGGTGCGCGTAGGCGCCCAGCGTCTCCTCTCGCACTCGCTGGAGCAGCGTTCGGAACCCCGGGCTTCCTCGCAGGCTGACGCGCAGGCACAGGCCGTTGACGAACATGCCGATGAGCGGCTCCAGCTCCGGGAGCAGCCGGTTCGCGATGGGCGAACCAATCACCACTTCCTCCTGGCCCGAGCGGCGCGCGAGCACGACGCCGAACGCGGACAGCATGGCCATGAACGGGGTGACGTTCTCGCGCCGGCACAGGGCATGGAGCGCGTCGCTGCGGTCGCGGCCCAGGTGGACCTCGCGGTGGGTGCCGTTGAAGGTGCGCACCGGAGGCCGGGGACGGTCGGTGGGGAGCTGGAGCTCCGTGGGCGCGCCCGCGAGCGACTGCTGCCAGTACGCGAGCCGCCGCGACAGCTCCGTCCCGGTGAGCCACGCCCGCTGCCAGGCCGCGTAGTCGGGATACTGCACGACGAGCGGTGCCAGGTCGGATTCGCGCCCTTCGACCCGCGCCGAGTACAGCGCCCCCAGCTCCCGGGCGATGACGCCCATGGACCAGCCGTCCGCGGAGATGTGGTGCACGCAGATCAGGAGCAGGTGCTCATCGTCTTTCACGCACAGGAGCGACGCACGCACCAGCGGGTCCCGCGTGAGGTCGAACGGCGTCGCCGCATCCGCGAGGATGTGCCTCCACGCCGCCGCTTCCGCGTCAGGCTGTCCGCGCAGGTCCTCGAACCGCCACGGGAACTCACCGGCGGGAGTGATTCGCTGCACGAGCTGTCCATCCTTTTCAGAGAACTTGACCCGCATGGACTCGTGCCGTTCGAGCAGGCCCTGCAAGGCGTCGCGAAGCGCACCGACTCGCACCGGACCCCGGATCCGGAAGCCGATGGGGATGTTGTAGGCGCTCGACGTGGGCGCACGCAGGAAGAAGCGGTACAGCCGCTCCTGCGAATACGACAGCGGGAGCGCACGGTCGCGAGGCGCACGAACGAGCGGAGGCACCGCACGGGGGCCGTCGTCCGGAACGAGCGTACCCAGGTGCTGCGCCATCTCCGCGACCGTGGGGCCGGTGAAGAGGACGCGAAGCGCGAGCTCTGCGCCCAGCTCCGCGCGAATCCGCGAGACGAGCTGGGTGGCGAGGAGGGAGTGGCCACCGAGGTGGAAGAAGTTGTCGTGGAGCCCCACGCGCTCGACATCAAGGAGGGAGGCCCAGAGACGGCAGAGGGCGACCTCGGTGGGCGTGCGAGGCGGGACGTAGGAGAGGGCGTCGCCGCGAGCGGGCTCGGGAGCAGGGAGGGCGCGCCGGTCGACCTTGCCGTTGACGGTGAGGGGAAGCGCGGCGAGCGGGGTGAAGGAGGCGGGCACCATGTGCTCGGGAAGGCGCTCACGGAGCCATGCGCGCAGCTCGGAGACGTCGGGCACGGCATCGTGGGGGACGAGGTAGGCGGCGAGGCGACGGTCACCACCCGCTTCGCGTGCGATGACGGAGGCGTCCTTGATGGCGGGGTGGAGGCGCAGGGCCTCTTCGATTTCGCCCAGCTCGACGCGGTAGCCGCGCACCTTCACCTGGTGGTCGGCGCGGCCGAGGTACTCGATGCGTCCGTCGGGGAGGAAGCGAGCGAGGTCGCCCGTCTTGTAGAGGCGGGCACCGGGGACGGAGGAGAAGGGGTTGGGCAGGTAGATGCGAGCGGTGAGTTCGGGGCGGTTGAAGTAGCCGCGACCCAGGCGCTCACCGGAGACGTACAGCTCGCCCGGGACACCGATGGGGACGGGCTGGAGGAGGCCATCGAGCAGGTAGAGCGGACCGTTCGTGAGAGGGCCGCCAATGGGCACCGGGAAGCCGAGGGCCGGGGGCGCATCCACGAGGTGGAAGGAAGAGAAGACGGTGCACTCGGTGGGGCCGTAGCCGTTGACGAGGCGCTGGGGCGGACCGTGCGTGAGAACTTCACGCAGGGCGAGCGGATCCGCGGCTTCGCCACCGAAGACGAGGGTCTTCAATCCGGAGAAGGCCCCTGGCACCTGACGCGCGAGCAGGTGCAGCACCGCCGTGGTGACGAACATCACGGAGACCTGGGTGTCGCGCACCTGGGCGGCGAACTCGTGGGGCGAATGCGCGGGGTTGGCGGTGATGCCAACGAGGTGCGCGCCGTGAAGCAGCGCGCCCCAGATCTCGAAGGTGCTGGGGTCGAAGGAGGCGTTGGACGCCTGGGCGACGCGGTCCGACGCGGCGAAAGGGTGCAGCAGCGGGTCGAAGGCGAGGGCGAGGATGCCGCGATGAAGGATGGCGCTGCCCTTGGGCCTGCCGGTGGAGCCGGAGGTGAAGATGACGTAGGCGAGATTCTCCGGCCCGGAGGTGCGCGGCAGGGGCGCGCTGGAGAGGCGGCTCAGTGCCTCCGCTTCCGTATCGATGCAGACGGTGGCGCCGGAGAAGGCAGGCAGTTGCTGGCGCTTGTGCTCGTGGACGAGCAAGACGCTGACGCGGGCGTCCTGGAGCATGAAGGCCAGGCGCTCGGCGGGATGGGACGCATCGAGGGGCAGGTAGGCGCCACCGGCCTTGAGGACCGCGAGCATTCCGATGATGAGGTCAGGGGAGCGCTCGACGCAGAGGCCGACGAGGACTTCGGGACCGACGCCCAGGGAGCGCAGGTGCCAGGCGAACTGGTTGGAGCGTTCGTCGAGCTGCCGGTAGGAGAGGGTGAGGTCGCCGTAGGTGACGGCGGGAGCGTCGGGGGTGAGGGAGGCCTGGAGGGCGAAGCGTTCGTGGACGCAGACGTCCTGGGGGAACTCGACGGTGGCGTCGTTCCAGGCGTGGAGGACGCGCTGACGCTCGGCCTTGGGGAGCAGGGGCAGGGAGGCGATGGGGCGCGAAGGTTGGGCGACGGCGGCCTCCAGGAGGGTCTGGAGGTGGGAGGCCATGCGCTGGATGCGCTCGGAGTCGAAGAGGTCGGTGTCGTACTCGAAGGTCGCGCGCAGCCCTTCCGGCGACTTCGACATGAAGAGGATCAGGTCGCACTTCGACGTCCCGGTGCTCAGCTCCCACGGCTCCGCGGTCGCGGTCATCTGGAGCGCGGCGGAAGGCTGGACCTCCAGCACGGGTGCGTTCTGGAGCACGAACATGACCTGGACCACCAGCGCGTGACTGAGACTGCGCTCGGGATGGAAGTGCTCGACGAGCTTCTCGAACGGGAGGTCCTGGTGGGCATAGGCGCCGAGCGTGACCTCGCGCGCGCGTCGCATCAGCTCGATGAAGCTGGGGTTGCCCGACAGGTCCTGTCGCAGCGCGAGCGTGTTGACGAAGAGCCCGACGATCCCTTCGATTTCCGGACGGATCCGCCCGGCGATGGGCGCGCCGACGATGAGGTCCTGCTGGCCCGAGTAGCGATGGAGCAGGGCACTGAAGCCCGCGAGCAGGCCCATGAACAGCGTGACGCTCTCCTGTCGGCAGAGGTCTTCGATACCCTGGGAGACCGCCGGTGAGAGTCCGAACGTCAGCGTCTTGCCCCGGAAGCGGTGGATGGGCGGACGGGGCCGGTCCATGGGCAGCTCCAGGAGGAGCGGCGCGCCCTCCAGCTGCTTGCTCCAATAGGTGAACAGGCGCTCCAACGTGTCGTCCCGGAGCCACTGCCGCTGCCAGACGCCGAACTCGACGTACTGGATGGGCAGCGGGGGAAGGGAGGAGGGCCGGCCCGCGGAGAAGTCCTCGTAGACCGTCCGGAGTTCGCGCAGCAGGACGCCCAGGGACCAGCCATCCGAGACGATGTGATGGATGGTCAGGAGCAGCAGGTGCTCCTGTTCGCCCAGGCGAAGCAGGGTGCCCTGGAACAGCGGCCCGGAGACCAGCTCCATGGGCCGTTCGAGTTCCTCCCGCGCGTACCGTGCCGCTTCCGCCGCCTGCTCGGAGGCGGACAGGTTGCGGACATCCACCATCTGGAGTGCGAAGGGGCGCACGGGCTGGATGCGCGTGACGAAGGCGGTCTCGGTGGCTGCGAACACGGTACGGAGCGCTTCGTGGCGACGAGTCAATTCGGTGAGGCTGCGCTCCAGCACCTCCACGTCGAGCGGAGAGGTGATGCGGTAGGAGACGGGAATCCGATACGTGGCGTGCCCGGGATGCAGCTGTTCCACGAACAGCAGTCGCTCCTGAGCGAATGAGAGCGGTTGATCACCCTCATGCGGGAAGGCAACGAGCGGGGGCCCCTCTTCGGAGATGCCGGTGCGCCGAGCCGTCTCGATGGCCTCTGCCATGACGACGAGTGTCGGCGCCTCGAAGATGCGCCGGATCGGAAGCCGCAGGTGGAACGTCTCGTTCACGCGCGAGACGAGCTGGGTGGCGAGGAGGGAGTGGCCCCCGAGGTGGAAGAAGTTGTCGGTGAGGCTGACCCGCTCGACGTCGAGGAGGGAAGCCCAGAGGCGGCAGAGGGCGACCTCGGTGGGCGTGCGAGGCGGGACGTAGGAGAGGGCGTCGCCGCGAGCGGGCTCGGGAGCGGGGAGGGCTCGGCGGTCGACCTTGCCGTTGACGGTGAGGGGGAGCGCGGCGAGCGGGGTGAAGGAAGCGGGCACCATGTGCTCGGGAAGGCGCTCACGGAGCCACGCGCGCAGCTCGGAGACAGCGGGGACCGCGTTGTGGGGAACGAGGTAGGCGGCGAGGCGACGGTCACCACCCGCTTCGCGGGCAATGACAGAGGCGTCCTTGATGGCGGGGTGGAGGCGCAGGGCCTCTTCGATTTCACCCAGCTCGACGCGGTAGCCGCGCACCTTCACCTGGTGGTCGGCGCGGCCGAGGTACTCGATGCGGCCGTCAGGGAGGAAGCGAGCGAGGTCTCCGGTCTTGTAGAGGCGGGCACCGGGGACGGAGGAGAAGGGGTTGGGCAGGTAGATGCGAGCGGTGAGTTCGGGACGGTTGAAGTAGCCGCGTCCCAGGCGCTCACCGGAGACGTACAGCTCGCCCGGGATACCGATGGGGACGGGGTGCAGGTGTGCGTCGAGCAGGAAGAGCGGGCCGTTGGAAAGGGGGCCACCGATGGAGACGGGGATGCCCAACGGAGGCGCGGAGTCGACGAGGTGGAAGGAAGAGAAGACGGTGCACTCGGTGGGGCCGTAGCCGTTGACGAGGCGCTTGGGAGGTCCGTGCTGGAGGATCTCGCGAAGGGCGAGGGGATCCGCGGCTTCACCACCGAAGACGAGGGTGTCCAGAGCCGAGAAGGCGGCGGGCACCTGCCGCGCGAGCAGGTGCAGCACCGCCGTGGTGAGGAACATCGTGGAGACGCGGGCGTCTTGCACCTGCGCCACGAACTCATGGGGCGAATGCGCGGGGTTGGCGGTGATGCCGATGAGGTGCGCGCCGTGAAGCAATGCGCCCCAGATCTCGAAGGTGCTGGGGTCGAAGGAGATGTTGGACGCCTGCGCGACGCGATCCGAAGCAGCGAAGGGATGAAGCAGGGCGTCGAAGGCGAGGGCGAGGATGCCCCGGTGGAAGATGGCGCTGCCCTTGGGCCTGCCGGTGGAGCCAGAGGTGAAGATGACGTAGGCGAGGTTCTCCGGCCCGGATGTGCGCGGCAGGCCCTGCGTGGGCTGCTGGTCCAGCACTTCGGCGGTGGCACTGGAGTCGAGGACGACCGTGGCGCCGGAGAACGGCGGCAGGTGTTCGAGCTTCTGCTGGTGGACGAGCAGGACGCCGACGCGAGCATCCTGGAGCATGAAGGCCAGACGCTCGGCGGGGTGGGAGGAGTCGAGGGGCAGGTACGCTCCACCGGCCTTGAGGACCGCGAGCATTCCGACGATGAGGTCCACGGAGCGCTCGACACAGAGGCCGACGAGGACTTCAGGCCCGACGCCGAGAGAGCGCAGGTGCCAGGCGAGCTGGTTGGAGCGCTCATCTAGCTGCCGGTAGGAGAGGGTGAGGGCGCCGTAGGTGACGGCGGGAGCATCGGGGGTGAGGGAGGCCTGGAGGGCGAAGCGCTCGTGCACGCAGACGTCGCGGGGAAAGTCCGCGGTCGCGTCGTTCCAGGCGTGGAGGACGCGTTGGCGCTCGGCGTCGGGGAGCAGCGGGAGGGCGGCGATGGGGCGCGAAGGTTGGGCGACGGCGGCCTCCAGGAAGGTCTGGAGGTGGGAGGCCATGCGCTGGATGCGCTCGGAGTCGAAGAGGTCGGTGTCGTACTCGAAGGTGGCGCGCAGGCCCTCCTGTGACTTCGATACGGAGAGCACCAGGTCGCAGCGGGCGCGCTGCGTGTCGGCCGGCTGATCCGCCAGGGGCGCGAAGACGAACATCACCTGGAACACGGGCGCATGGTTGAAGCCCTGCGTCCCAGGGAGCGCACCCACGAGCTTCTCGAACGGAAGCGCGCGATGGGTCTCCGCCGCTTGATGGATCGCGTGGACACGCGCCATCAGCTCCACGAACCGGGGGTTGCCGAAGAGGTTCTGGCGCAGCGCGAGGACGCCGCCGTCCGTTCGCGCCACCGAAGCGCCCACGACGAGGTCATCCTGCCGCGAGTAGCGGTGGAGCAGCGCGCTGTATCCCGCGAGCAGGGGCACGAAGAGCGGCACTGCCTCCCGCAGGGCCAGCGCCTCCAGGGCCGCCGTGAGCGAAGCGGAGATCGTCCAGGGGAAGCTGCCCCCTTGGAGCCGCTGTGCGGGAGGCCGGGGCCGATCCGTCGGCAGCTCCAGGAGGGCCGGGGCACCCGCGAGGTGCTGCTGCCAGAAGGAGACGGAAGCGTCGGGAAGGAGGGGCTCCGGCGTCATCTGGGATTCCTTTCAACGGGGCGCGAACGGGGCGCAGGATACCGATGATTCACGCACATCCGAAAGCAGAGACACCACCGCCACGCACTCAAAGACAGGCAGCTACAGATGCGGACGGACAGGGAGCAGGCTGAGCATCCAGACTGTCCGTGCGCCTTCCGTCAATCCCACCATTTTCCTGGCCTACGATGTGAACATGAACCCATCCCATCCCCGCGCGCTGCTCGCGCTCTGCGTCTGGAGCGTGTTCGCCCCTGGTTGTTACTACTTGACGCCCGATGCCGAGCCCGAGGGGGAGTGTCGGGGCACTCACCTGGGCATGAACGTGAAGTGGCCCATCTCCAAAGATGGATCCTGGTTGGAGCGAATCCCATCCGACAGCAGGAACGGCAACGACCAGGTCCGCGTATGGCTGGAATATGAGACACAAGGCCTGGAAGACGACGTGGAGGCATTTGGGGTGGAGATCCGCCTGAGGGATGGCGCGGAGTTCGACAAGCCGAACACGACGAAGCTGGTGCCACAGGGCGATTATGGACTGGGCCCGCAGCAAGTGGACTCGATGGTGATGGAATGGTCAGGCTGGTTCTGGACGTCAGAGGAATCGAGAACCGGCTACATCCGACCAGGGCGTCCGGCGGAGGGTTCCATCACCTTCGAGAGGGTGAACGCCCTTCAAGCGAAGGGGCAATTCGTCTACCTCTACTTGGACGGAAGCAAGTTGACGTGCACGTTCGACACACCGAATCATTCATCATCAGACTCATGATTCAAGGCGCGAACTGGCATGCCTCCCCAGGATGACTCTGCATGATGCTTCGATGGTTAATTCCCTTGCTGCTCGTTGCTCTGACCGGATGCGGCAGCATCACGAGATCGGTGCGGCTGGACACGGGGCGTGGTTCGCCCACCGTGTTCACACCCCGCCCCAGCTCTAACCCGGTGAAACTAGACGGGAACAAGTTTGAGGCTGCCGTCGAGGCGATGGCCCGTTTCGTGCGGCCGCCCACTCGCCCCCAGGAGGCCGCACGACGACTGTTCGAGGTAGAGCCGCGCAGCGGTTCATACCTGTACGAACCACGCAGTCGCCGCATCACTCCGCTTGGTTCTGGGGAGCACCTGGACGGTGAACTACCCTCGGCGGACGTGGAGTTGACGCGCGCCTACCTGCGCTGGTGTGACCGAACCGCCAGGCCCGGCGACTGTCTGCGCCTGCTCGTGGAGGGCCCGACGGTCACTGGGGATGGGCGCTACGCCCTCTCCATGGCACTCGCACAAGGTGTCGTGCTGGAGGAGATGATGGACGCGTTCAAGGACATGGCTGACCCCGAGGCCATGATCACGACCGTCCTATGGACCTGGACGACGTACATGATCCTGCTCGCGGTGCCTGAACCTTTCTCCAAGGGGATCGCCGCCGTGATGACCGCCACGCTCATCGCCTACGTGGGAGTCGACACCTTCTGGAACCTCATCGTGGGTTTCAAGCGACTGGTGGACGCTGCGGACCGGGCCACTACTTTTGACGAGCTTCGAGCGGAGGGAGAGCGGTACGGCAAGGTCATGGGCCGCAACGCGGCGCGTGCGTTCGCCATGTTGGCCACGGCGGCGATTGGCAGTTCGGCGGCGGGCTTGGCGAAGCAGGTTCCGATGCTTCCAGGTGCTGCGCAGGCGGCGGTGCAGGCCGAGTCGCAAATGGGGTTCAGGTTCGCGGCGATTGGGGAAGTGGAAACGGTGGCGGTGAGCGCCGAGGCTGTCACCATCTCCCTCGCGCCGGGCGCGGTGGCCATGGCTGCCAGCGGCAATGCGGGCACGACTTTCCCCAGCGGCTCCAAGTCCTGGGGCTCGTTCAGCGGATTCAAGAAGGCCATGGGGCCTGCGGGAAAGGGGCAGGAGTGGCACCACATTGTCGAGCAGACCCCGGGCAACGTGAATCGGTTCGGGCCTCAAGCTGTTCACAACACAGAAAACATCCTCCGGTTGGACAAGGGGGTTCACACCCGCGTGAGTTCGTTCTTCTCGTCCATCCAACGAGATATCACTGGCTCTGCCACCTTGACCGTGCGGCAGTGGTTGAGCACTCGGTCCTATGCGACCCAGCGTGAGTTCGGGTTGCTCGCAATCGAGAGAGTAACGAAGGGGTTCTGGTGATGAAGCTAGAGGAGCTTGTCGAACAGTTCGCTCAGAATGTAGCCGAGCAGACTGACGCTATTTGGAGGGGAGATGCCAAGACTGGGAACAAGCATGCCAAGAAGTACGGAGCAGCGTTCGACCAACTCCGGGCTCATGGCGATGCTGGACGCGACGCACTCGCCGTGCTGTTCACACATCCGCGCATGGACGTACGCGTCATGGCCGCAGCGCACCTACTCCGCCATCGGACGGCCGAATCCAAAGCGGTCTTGGAGGAGGCAGCCAGGGGGGAGGGACTGGTTTCATTCAAAGCGGAGCAGGCATTGAAACGATGGGAGGAAGGGGCATGGGCTCTCGATCTGGAGTAATGGAAAAAGAGGGAATGCCGCTGCTGCTTCTTCGACAATTCCTCGCGTACCGCGCTGCTGGGCGGCTCTGCTTCAATCCTCGAGTTCTGTGTGAATTCGCATTAAAAGGGAATCATTTCATCGTCAGGCGGCGTGTTGGTAGGAGACCTGTTGGCTTCATGGCGGCGGCATTTGGCGCACCCGGTTGCTAATGTGTCTTGGCCCATGTCCTCCTTTTTCAGGAGAGATCCGCACTTGTTGCAGGTCGGAGTTTTGAATATCAGCTCGCCGCATGCAATGCAGTGTGCTTGTAGGGATTCATGCATTGAGTCGTGGTTTGTTTTCTGTTGGTTTGTTGTTAGTTTTTTCAGATTTACAGAGAGGGAGGTGTGGCACTTTTGGCATTTTTTGATGAAGATTGTCCCGCAGCCGTCGCACCTTGGATTTATGCATTCATCTTCAATGCGCGGTCCGCGAAAGTATCCGTGGTACGACCAGTTTGCTTGGCCGCATATTGTGTTTGGGCAAAGAGAGCGCATTGGCGTGCCAGCCACTGTGAGGTTGGCGCCAGTGAGTTGCTTGAGTGCGTCGGAGAATGCGTCCGCGCTTGAGAAGCGGTCATTTCTGTTCGTTGCGCATGCTTTCTTGATGATTTCTCGGAGTTCCGTTGAGGTGTGATTTAAGTCTTGATTGATATAGTCAATGCGAAGTCGGGGATGTCCAGCCAGTAGTTCAAATAGGACTATTCCAGCTGAATAGAGATCTGTGCGGATGTCGACAGTGCTGGAGTCTTCTCTCTGCTCGGGGGAGGCGTAGTCCTGCTTCCCTAGTTTTTCTCCTGGGTGTGTTAGTCGGGTCAGTCCTGGTTCGTACTCTGTGCAAATGCCGATTGAGAAGTCGATTAGGTATGCTGATTGGTTGTTGACGATGATGTTGTCTGGCGCGATGTCGCGGTGGATGATGTTTTCGCGATGCGCGCATGCAAGCGCGGAGAGTATTGGCTGTATCGTGTTGATGGCCTTGGTTGCATCCATCCTTCCATGGTGTTCAAGGATGTTTGATAGTCTGGTTCCTTGTATTAGCTGCATTGCGATATAGTGGACTGACTCGCCCTTGAGTTGCAGTGTGCCGGTTGTAAGCACATAGGGGATCGCAGGATGCTCTGTTTTTGCTAGGAGGAGATGTTCGCGGTCAAATCTCCTGCGGTTCTCTGCCGTTCGAGCGCCGCGACCGTCGAAAATCTTTACTGCAACAGAACGTTTTAGGCGGGTTTGTGTGGCGCGAAAGACCGAGCCTGCGGCCCCTTGGCCGATTAGCTCGTGAAGTTCAAATCCATACTTTGCTAGAGCAGCGACGTACTCTGCAGGAGGCTGAGAACGTGGGGTCGACATAGTCTTCCAGTGTTCTTTGGTCGCGGGTCGTTTAGTTGCGCGTGCGTTGGTTGATGGTTTTGAACGGGTGCTCGGAGGATGTGGTGGCTAGGGGGGGCGGTGCGACAGGAGTGCTTTAGTGTGATCTCTTTATCTTTTCTGTGTTCGCGTGGGAGATCGCGCGGCGATAGGTGCCGAGTGTTTGAGTCGCACAGGCATCCCAGGTGAACCGTGCGGCTCGCTCGCGACCCAGCTCAATCAACTCCCGGCGCAGGACCTCATCCCGAAGAACCCGTAGCGTGGCTTCACGCCATGCGTTTGAGTCCGCAGGAGGCACTCGCATTGCCGCATTGCCCACGACCTCCGGAAGCGCAGTGGCATCCGCCGCGATCACAGGGCATCCAGCCGCCATGGCCTCCAATGCTGGCAGCCCAAACCCTTCATACTTCGAAGGCACCAGCAGCACCGCCGCCGCCCCGTAGAACAGCGCCATCTCCGACTCCGGCAGTTCCTCCAGGTCGATGACGTTCTCGTGAAGCCCCGTCTCGTGCGCCACCGCGCCCTTGCCCGCGAGCAGCACCAGGGGCACCGGCAGGTCCGCCGCGAACTTCCCCAGCATCGCCAGGTTCTTGAACGGCTTCGCGTTGCCCACCACCGCCACGTACCGCTCCGGCAGCTCATGCCGTTCCCGGAACGCCTTCGCCTCGCTCGCCGTGGGCGGCTCGAAGCGCGGGTCCACACCGTTGTGGATGACCTGGAACCGGTACGGAGACATCTTCAGATACTTCCCCAGCTCCTCCCGGGAGAAGTCAGACACCGTAATCAGCGCCGACGCCGTGCGCGCCCGCGGCCCCACCACCGCCTTGTAATAAATCGCCTGCACCGGCGTGTACTGCTCCGCCAGCGCCAGGTGGTTCGCGTCATGCAACGTCGCCACCAGCCGCCCCGGCCACAGCAGCGGCAGCGAGAACGACGTCGCGTGGAACAGGTCCGGCTTGAGCTTCGTCAGCTCATACGCCAGGAGTGGCTGCTCCAGCGGCGTGAGGTACCCCGCCCGGGAGCGGTGCAGCGGAATCCGGGGCGTCAGCTCCCCCAGCCCGTCCGGCAACCCCTGGGCCGGCACGAGGGCGGAGAACTCCAGGTCCGGGGCGAGCCCCGGCAACCTTCGCGCCAGCTCCAGCGCGTAGCGCGCGATGCCGTGGAGCTGACCGCGCACCATTCGCAGGTCAAGAAGGACAGAGGGCACGTCCCCTGGCCTACCACACAGTGCTAGAAGGCGCCCCGTGAAGGTCGCCCTCGTCCACGACTGGCTTGTCACCCACCGCGGCGGAGAGCGCGTCCTCGACGCCCTCTGCGAGCTGTACCCCGACGCGGACCTCTACACCCTCATCCACCAGCCGGGCAGTCAGCCCCCGCGCATCGAGAACCGACGCATCACCACGTCGTTCCTCCAGCACATTCCCGGCATCCACGCGCGCTACCGCCACTTCCTGCCGCTGTTCCCCCGCGCCATCGAAGCCCTGCGCATCACCGGGGACTACGACCTCGTCCTCTCCTCCAGCCACTGCGTCGCCAAGGGCATCCACGCCCCGCCCGGCGTGCCCCACCTGAGCTACGTGCACGCGCCCATGCGGTACATGTGGGACCTGTTCGACGACTACTTCGGCCCCGGCCGCGCCCGCCTCCCCGTGCGCGCCGCCGCCCTCGCCGTGCGCCCCTACCTCCAGGCCTGGGACCGCGCCTCCACCGACGGCGTGGACCGCCTCGTCGCCAACAGCCAGCACATCGCCGGGAAGATCCGCCGCTTCTGGGGCCGCGAGGCCTCCGTCATCCCGCCCCCCGTCGAACTCGACCGCTTCACCCAGATGCCCCTCGCCGGAGGAGGGCAGGGCGGCTACTTCCTGTGGCTCGGCGCCTTCGCCCCCTACAAGCGCCTGGACGTCGCGCTGGAGGCCTTCCGCTACCTGTCCACCCCCCTGTGGATCGTAGGCACCGGCCAGGAGGCCTCGCGCCTCACGTCGGGCCCGCTGCCGCCCCACATCCGCTTCCTCGGCAACGTCCCCGACGCCGCGCTCCCCGCCCTCTACCGCGACGCCCGCGCGCTCCTCTTCACCTCCGAGGAGGACTTCGGCATCACCCCCCTGGAAGCCCAGGCCACCGGCCGCCCCGTCATCGCCTTCGGCAAGGGCGGCGCCCTGGAGACCGTCACCCCGAAGACGGGCCTCTTCTTCCCGGAACAGACCCCCGCGTCCCTCGCTGCCGCCGTGCGCCAGTTCGACGCCTGGGAGGCCTCCTTCCGCCCCGAGGACGCCCGCGCCCAGGCCGAGCGCTTCAGCCGCGCCCGCTTCCAGCAGGCCATCCAGGCCGAGGTCGAAGCCCTCCTGGATCTGCCCCCGTCCTCCCCAGCGGTGTGACAGGGC
>NZ_RAWD01000110.1:0-26961 GCF_003612065.1 Corallococcus sp. CA047B | reverse complement strand
GCCCCCCCCTCCCCTGGCGCCTGAGCGCGAGCACGCCAGCGCCCTGTCGCTGCTCGCCATGCTGCAGCGCGAGGGTCGCTTCCTGGACTTCGTGCAGGAGAACGTGGCGGCCTTCCCGGACGCGGACGTGGGCGCGGCGGCCCGCATCGTCCATGAGGGCTGCCGCAAGGTGGTCCACCAGTACCTGACGCTCCAGCCGGTGCTGCCGCAGGCAGAAGGCGACAAGGTGACGGTGCCCGCCGGTTTCGATGCCCAGCGCATCCGGTTGACGGGCAATGTCGCGGGCCAGCCTCCCTATGGGGGCACGCTGCGGCACCACGGCTGGGTGACCACGGAGGTGAAGTTCCCGTCCGTGAGCCCGGCCATGGAGCCCCGGGTGCTGGCCCCGGCGGAGGTCGAACTCGCCTGACGCCCTTCCGGGCCGCGAGGCAGCGCTCTTTTCCGTGAAGTCCCCTTCCCTTCCAGGTGAAAGGATTCAGGGGCCCCTCATGAGGGGTTCCTGACCGATATGGCCCGATACGCAATCGGCATCGACCTGGGCACCACGCACTCCGCGGTGTCCTACTTCAACCTCGAGGATGGCAAGCCGCGCGGCCCCTCGCAGTCCATGCTGCCCGTGCCGCAGGTCACCGCGCCCGGCACCGTGGAAGCGCGCCCGCTCCTGCCCTCCTTCCTCTACCTCCCCAGCGCGCAGGAGTTCCCCGAGGGCAGCCTGGGGCTGCCGTGGAACCCGGAGCCGGGCGTCATCGTGGGCGACTTCGCCCGCTCGCACGGGGCCAAGGTGCCCACGCGGCTGGTGTCCTCCGCGAAGAGCTGGCTGTCGCACCCGGGCGTGGACCGGCGGGCGGCGCTGCTGCCCTGGCAGGCCCCGGAGGAGGTGCAGCGCGTGTCCCCGCTGGAGGCCTCCGCGCGCTACCTGCGCCACCTGAAGGAGGCGTGGGACCACACCTTCGCCCGCGCCCAGGGGGAGTCCGGCAACGCCCTCTCCGAGCAGGAGGTCATCGTCACCGTCCCGGCGTCCTTCGACGCGGCGGCGCGCGACCTGACGCTGGAGGCCGCGAAGGCGGCGGGCATCGCGCACATCACCCTGTTGGAGGAGCCGCAGGCCGCGCTGTACGCGTGGCTGGAGGCGATGGGGGAGAACTTCCGCCGGCAGGTGCAGCCCGGCGAGGTCATCCTGGTGGTGGACGTGGGCGGCGGCACGTCCGACTTCTCCGTCATCACGGTGAAGGACCGCGAGGGCGACCTGGAGCTGCTGCGCGTGGCGGTGGGCGACCACATCCTCCTGGGCGGCGACAACATGGACCTGGCCCTGGCGCACACGCTCAGCCAGCGCATGGCCGCCGAGGGCCGCAAGCTGGACGCGTGGCAGTTCAACGGCCTCACCTACGGGTGCCGGCACGCGAAGGAGACGCTGTACGCGGACCCTTCCGTGGACCGCGTGCCCATCGCCATCCCGGGCCGGGGCTCGTCGCTCATCGGCGGGACGCTGCGCACGGAGCTGACGCGCGAGGAGCTGGACCGCGTCCTCACCGACGGCTTCTTCCCGGTGTCCCCCGTCACGGACCTGCCCCGCACCGCGCGGCGCACGGGCCTTGCGCAGATGGCGCTGCCGTACTCGCAGGACCCGGCGGTGACGAAGCACCTGGCGGCGTTCCTCACCCGACAGGCGCAGGCGCTCGCGGCCAGCGCGGATTCGCCGGTGGACGTGGCGGGCAAGGGCTTCCTGCACCCCACCGCGGTGCTCTTCAACGGCGGCGTCTTCAAGGCGGGGCCGCTCAAGGGCCGCGTGATGGAGGTCCTCAACGCGTGGCTTTCGGCGGAAGGCGCGCCCCCGGCCAAGGAGCTGGAGGGGGCGGACCTGGACCTCGCGGTGGCGCGGGGCGCGGCGTACTACGGCTGGGTGCGCCAGGGGCACGGCCTGCGCATCCGGGGCGGCACGGCGCGCGCGTACTACGTGGGCGTGGAGACGGCGATGCCGGCGGTGCCGGGCATGGAGCCGCCCGTGAAGGCGCTGTGCGTGGCGCCCTTCGGCATGGAGGAGGGGACGCAGGCGGACGTGCCGCCGCAGGAGTTCGGCCTCGTCACCGGGGAGCCCACGAGCTTCCGCTTCTTCGCGTCGTCGGTGCGGCGCGATGACCGGGTGGGCGTGCTCCTGGACGACGTGGACTCGGAGCTGGCGTCCGGGGGGCTGGAAGAGGTGGCCCCCATCGAGACGACCCTGCCCGGGCAGGCCACCCCGTACGGGGACCTGACGCCGGTGAACCTCCAGGCGGCGGTGACGGAGGTGGGCACGTTGGAGCTGCGGTGCCTGGAGAAGGATGGCCCCGGGCGCTGGAAGCTGGAACTCAACGTGCGCATGAAGGAGTAGAAGAGGCCCCGTACACCGGAGGCGTATGCGAATCGTCGGCATCGACCTGGGCACCACCCATTGCGCGGTGGCTTCCGTGGATCCAGGCAAGGGGGCGGGGGCGCCCGTCGAAGACTTCCCCCTGCCCCAGCTCGTCCGTCAGGGCGAGGTGGCCCCGCGCGCGCTCCTGCCGTCCACCGTCTACGTCCCCGGCGGCCACGAGCTGGCCCCGGAGTCGCTGCGCCTGCCCTGGGGCGATGACGGCGGGCCGTGGGTGGTGGGCGAGCTGGCCCGCTGGCAGGGCGCGCGCGTGCCCGGCCGGCTCATCGCCAGCGCCAAGAGCTGGCTGTGCCACCCGGGCGTGGACCGCTCCGCGCCCATCCTTCCGTGGGGCGCACCGGCGGACGTGCAGAAGCTGTCCCCGGTGGACGCTTCCGCCCTGCTGCTCACGCACATGGCCCGCGCGTGGGACTTCGCGCACCCGGACGAACCGCTCGCGAAGCAGGAGGTGGTCATCACCGTCCCGGCCTCCTTCGACGAGGCGGCGCGCGCCCTCACGGTGAGCGCGGCGCGCAAGGCGGGGCTGGAGAAGTTCACGCTCCTGGAGGAGCCGCAGGCGGCCTTCTACGACTACACCGCGCGGCACCGCTCCGGCCTGGAGCAGACGCTGTCCCAGGTGCGGCTGGTGCTGGTGGTGGACGTGGGCGGCGGCACCACCGACTTCACGCTGGTGCACGCGGGCGTGTCGCCGGAAGGGCCGATGCTGCGCCGGCTGGCGGTGGGCGACCACCTGATGCTGGGCGGCGACAACATGGACGCGGCGCTCGCCCGGCGCATGGAGGAGAAGCTCTCCAAGGACGGCCGGCGCCTGTCCGCGACGCAGTGGACGCAGGCCATCCAGGCCGCTCGCACCGCGAAGGAGGAGCTGCTCGGCCGCGAGCCTCCGGAGAAGTACGGCCTGTCGCTCATCAGCGAGGGCAGCCGGCTGCTGGGCGGCACGCTGTCCACGGAGCTGGGGCGCGACGAAGCGCACGCGCTGGTGCTGGACGGCTTCTTCCCGCTGTCCCCTCCCGAGGAGCGGCCCCGTCGCACGGCGCGCATGGCGCTCCAGGAGCTGGGGCTTCCGTACGTGCAGGATCCGGCCGTCACCCGGCACCTGGCGGCCTTCCTCGCGCAGCACGCGGCGGCGGGCTTCGCGGCGCTGGGAGAGACGCCCGCGACCGAGGGCGCCCTGCCCCGCCCCGACGCCATCCTGCTCAACGGCGGCGTGTTCAACTCGCCCCAGATTTCGGCGCGGCTGGTGGACGCGCTGTCCGCGTGGTGGCCGCAGGCGCCGCGCATCCCGCTGTTGAAGCATGAGTCGCTGGAGCTGGCCGTCGCCCGGGGCGCGGCGTACTACGGGCTGGTGCGGCGCGGGCACGGCCTGCGCATCGGCGGTGGCGCGGCGCGCGCGTACTACGTGGGTTTGCAGCGCGGCGCGGAGAGCGAAGCGCAGCCCTCGCTCTGCCTCATCCCGCGCGGCTTCGAGGAGGGGCAGAAGGTGGACCTGGGCGAGCGCCCGTTCACGCTCACGCTGGGCCGCCCGGTGCAGTTCGCGCTCTACTCCACGACGAGCGACCGCATCGACAAGCCGGGGGACCTGGTGCCCCTGGCGGACGACCTGAAGCCGCTGCCGCCCATCCACACGTTGCTCAAGGGCGCGTCGGGCAAGGTGACGGAGGTGCCGGTGCACCTGCAGGCGGCGCTCACGGAGATTGGCACGCTGGAGCTGTTCTGCGTGTCCGACGTGGCGGACGAGCGCTGGCGCCTGGAGTTCGAGCTGCGCGGCACGGGCGGCTCGCACGAGCTGACCGTCACGGAGTCCATGCCCGCGCGCTTCGCCGAGGCGAAGGACAACGTGGAGCGCGTCTACGGCAACAAGCCGCTGCCCCTGGGGCCCAAGGACGTGAAGCAGCTGTCCCGCACGCTGGAGAAGGTGCTGGGCCCGCGCGACACGTGGCGCGTGCCCGTGCTGCGCGAGCTTTGGAGCACGCTGTACGCGGGGGCCAGCAAGCGCCGCCGCACGGATGACCACGAGCGCGTCTTCTACAGCCTCACCGGCTTCTGCCTGCGCCCCGGCTTCGGCTACCCGCTGGACGGCTGGCGCGCGGAGCAGACCTTCAGCCTCTTCGACGCGCTGGTGCAGCACCACCAGGACAAGGCGGTGTGGACGGAGTTCTGGGTGATGTGGCGCCGCATCGCGGGCGGCCTCACCGAGGCGCAGCAGCAGAAGCTCTTCACGTACCTCCAGCCCCACCTGGCCCGGCGCATCCCGCTGGACGCGCCCGCGCAGGCCTCGAAGCTCAAGGGCATCCAGCCGGAGGGCCTGGACGAGATGGTCCGCACCGTGGCCTCGCTGGAGCACCTGTCCCCGGGCGACAAGGCGGAGGCCGGCCGGTGGATCGCCTCGCGCCTGCGGGTCGAGTCCCGCTCCGGAGGCCCGTGGGCGTGGGCCCTGGGCCGGCTGGGCGCGCGCGTGCCGCTCTACGGCAGCAGCCACAAGGTCGTGGACGTGGAGACCGCGGAGACGTGGCTGGAGCTGCTCCTGATGCTGGACCTGCGCAAGGTGGACGGGGCGCCCTTCGCCGCCGCCCAGCTCGCGCGCCTCACCGGCGACCGCACACGCGATCTGGATCCGGAGCTGCGGGAGCGCACGGCCCAGGCGCTCGTCGCGGCGAAGGCGTCCGACACCTGGGTGCGGATGGTGCGCGAGGTGGTGGCGCTGGAGGCCGCGGACGAAGCGCGGGCGCTCGGCGATACGCTGCCGGCGGGCCTGCGGCTGTCCTGATCCGGGCGGGTACGAGATGCCCCGACGCTTCGGCGCGGGGCGCTGCCTGCGACAGGGACGACGTCCTCAATCAGTGAACGAGGGCCGACCTCCCAGGTCGCGTTGAAAGTTCGCGGGCATCCGCCTCACCCCGCCGGGCGGATCCATCCCGTGTGGGGCGCGAGCGTTGATCGCGCACCCCACCCAGGGCGGAACATCCCACGGCCCGTGGATCAGACCGGGGCGGTGGCCGTCGCGTCGGTGGCTTCGGCGTCGGCCTGGACCGCCGGCGTCAGCTCCACGAGCGTGGGCTCCACCGGAGCCGCGTCGAGCGGCACGCCCGCGACGACGACCTGGAGGACCGCCTCCACGGGGACCGCCGCCACGACCGTGGTCTTGGCCTGGGCCTCGTCCTTCTTGGGCTTCTTCGTGCCCGCGCCCGAGCGGCAACCCCGGCACCACGGCTGGTTGCGGATGGCGCCATCCGCCATCTTCCGCAGCCCGAACTGCGCCAGCGGCCTGAGCGTCTTGCACTTCAGGCACATCAGCGAGATGAGCACCTCGTGGCCGTCCGCGTCGTAGACGGAGGACTTGCGCCGCTTGCGCGGCTGCCCCGGCTCACGCGCCTTTTCCTTCTCGGGCGCCACCGGGACCATCATCGGGGTCACTTTGTAGAGCATCTCTGTCCCTCCCACGCACGAACTCCTGCTTGCGCACGCTGGCTCAGGGCCCGGCTGGCAAGGGATCTCGCGTGCCCTAGAGTAGGGAGGTTTCCGCCCGTTGGAAACTGATCCCAGGCCGAAAATTCGGCCCGGGCGCCTTTCGCTGATCTTTCGCTGGGTTGCGCGTCCGTTCAGTGCCAGCGGATCAGCGGGGAGGGAAAATTTCCAACGCCAGGACCCTGGGGTTTCAGGGCTTCGGTTCGGCGCAGGGCGCCTCGCTCCTGACCATGCGAACGCGTCCAAGTGCCGGTGGCTTCAGGGCATTTCCCTGCGCGCGGCCGTACGCGGTCAGCACCTCGCGCAGGTCCTGGCCCTGCAACAGGCTGATCCGCTCCTGTGGCAGCGTGGACGTCAGCGCTCCCACCCCGTCGCCCCCGCGCAGGAGGAAGTCCGGCACGGCGACCCGGTAGGTCCCCTTCGCCTTCAGCGGCGCGCCTCCCGGCAGCGTCACGCCCTTGAACCGCTCCGGCCCCGTGCAGGCCCCCAGGGTGACCTCCAGCCCGGACACCGCGAAGACACCCTTGCGGCCGCCGTACGCCAACGTGAGGAAGCGGCGCAGCTCGTCCGCCGTCAGGTCCAGCACCGCCAGCGTGTTGTCGAAGGGCAGCACTTCGTAGAGCTTCCCGAACGTGAGCGGACCTACGGGCAGGTCCGCGCGGATGCCGCCCGCGTTCATCACCGCCGCGTCGGAGCGGGCCTCCTTGCGCATCGCGTCCGCGATCAGGTTTCCCAGCGCGCTCTCGGCTTCGTACACCTGGGGCATGCGGGCCTTGATCTCCACGCCCACCGGACGGCGCTGCTCCACCTCCACGCGCGCCTCCGCCGGGGCCACCAGCGCCTCCACCCGGGCATCCGGCGTCACCGGCGCGCCCATGAAGGTGGCCGGCACCATCCGCACGCCCTTCGCGTCGCGCAGGCGCAGCGGATCACAGGTGTTCAACGTCGCGTCCACCGCGCCGCACACCGGGAGCGCGGCCTGGATGCGCGTGCGCTCGGGCAGCACGCGGCGCTTCACCGGATCCACGTAGAGCTCCACCACGCCGAACGAGCGGGCCAGGCCCGTCGTCTCGATGACCGGCACGTCGCCGAAGAAGTGCCCCATGGTCTGGTGCGTGTGGCCCGCCACCACCGCGTCCACGGAGCCCGGCGGCAGCGCGTCCAGCACCGCGTAGATTTCGCCGTCGTCCTTCGAGCACCCGGAGGTGTCGCGCGGGTTCGACAGGTCCGTGCACTTGCCGCCCGCGTGCGCGACGGCGATGACCACCTCCGCGCCCTTCTCGCGCAAGGCGCGGGTGGCCTCCTGCGCGGATTGGGCGAGCGACTCGAACTTCAACCCCGCCACATTCGCGGGGTTCGTCGTCTGCGGCGTCTGGAGCGTGGACAGGCCCAGCAGGCCCACCTTCACGCCCTTCACCGTGACGACCGTGGTGCCGTCGTTGCCCAGCCAGGCCGGGTGGCTTCCGTCCTTCTCGCGCACGTTGGTGGACAGGAAGGGGAACTTCGCCTGCCCCACGCGGGCCTTGAGCGCGCCCAGCGGATCCTCGTCCGGGCGCGTGGCCACCGGGCCAGGGCCCACCGGCCCGTAGTCGAACTCGTGGTTGCCGATGGCGACCGCCGTGTACCCGAGCAGGTTGTACACGTCGACCACGATGGCGCCCTCGACCAGATTGGACGCCAGCGTGCCCTGGAACAGGTCGCCTCCGTCCACCAGCACCACGCCACCCGGGTTGTCCTCGCGCAACCGGGCCACGTAGGACGCGAAGAGCGCCGCGCCCCCCTCCTCCACCTTCTGCCCGTCCGGCAGCGTGGCGCGGTGGGGCATCACCCAGCCGTGGAAGTCGTTGGTCCCCACCAGCGTGAGCCGCACGGGCTCCACGACAGCGGGCGGTGCGGAGGGCGTGACGGCGTTGGCAACAGGCTGGGGCCCACCCCGGCAGGCGGAGATGAGCGCAGCGAGCGCCAGGGCGGTGAGACGGAAGGTGCGCATGGGGCGCGCACTTCATCCCGCGCCCCCTTCGCTTTCAACCCGCTTCGCGCTTCCCTGCTCAGCTTCGGCGGCGCCGGCCCCACAGCGCCATCGCCAGCAGGCCCAGCATCGCCGCGGCGGGCACCGACGTGCTGGAGCACCCGCAGCCGCCATCCGTACCATCGCCGTTGCCACCCGGGTTGTCAGGACCGATGACGATCCCGCCGCCGCCATCCCGCCCGGTGCCACCGTCTCCCGTGCCGCCGTCTCCCGTGCCGCCATCCGTCTGCTGCGCGATGGCCAGCGGCGGCGTGAACGCCCGGGCCACGCTGCCCCACGAGGCGAGCTTCAGGTTGTCGCCCAACGTGCTGCTGCTCTGACCGTCATGCGCGACGAAGAGCCCTTCCGGGAAGCCCGCGCCCAGCGCGCCCGGGTACGCCACCACGCCGCGCGACTGCTCCACGCCGTCGGTGCCGCCGTCCTGCGTGAGCTGGAACGCGCCCACCCGCCCCAGCGTGCGCCGATCGAGGACGACGAAGGCGTTCGCGTTCGGATCCGAGACCACGAGGTAGCCGTCCGCCCCGGACGACTCGTACAGCGTCAGCCGTCCGATTGACGACAGGCCGCCATCCCCCAGCGGCGCCACCTGCTGGCCCTCGATGCCCGCGTCCGCGCCCGCGCCGTAGCGGTAGAGCCCCTGCCCCTGCTGCGCCACGTAGACGGCGCGCTGGGACGGGTCCACCACGATGCCCGTCACGATGCCGGTGTTGATTTCACGGACCAGCGTGGCCGTGACGCCTCCATCCGTGGGGGTCAGCTCGAGCTGCCGAAAGCCCCCGCCCGCGAGCCCCCCGAAGGCCTGGAACGTCCCGTCCGCCCCTCGGGACAGGCGCACCGTCCCGTAGGAGACGCCCACATCCAGCGTGGCCGCCGTCGGTGACAGGCGCGTGAGCCCACCGCCCGCGTCCGGCGTGGAATCCACCACGTAGGGCACCAGGCCCGACAGCGTGGGATTCGCGCTGAGCACCAGCGCCTGCGTCACACCGTCACCCACCGGGAAGCCGTACACCACGTCCACGCTCGTCGACGCGCCCTCCGTGATGCCCTGCACCTCCGTGCCGTCCAGCGAGTAGGCGAACAAGCCGTTGTTCCGGTCCGACGTGAAGAGTCGGCTGGCCCCGGGGTTGGTGGGATTCACCCACAGCGCCACGTCGTCCACGGTGCCGCCCCCGGAGCGGGCGCCGGGCTGGGTCTGGGACTGGTACGGGGCCGACACCGGAGGCGTCTGTGCTCCCGCGGCCGTACTCACGAGGACGGCCGTCAAGGCGGAGAGAGGGGCACGTCGCATGGGCAGCTCCTGGGCAGGTCGCTCCCTACCTAGCCATGGGCAGGGGCCGGTACAAGTTCCAGGAACCCTGGAACGGTTGGCAGACAGCGAAAGGCTCGGGTACAACGAACACGTCTCCCAGCGAACAGACAAGGGCCATGGCCAAGCGCGCACTCATTACGGGCATCACCGGGCAGGACGGCAGCTATCTGGCGGAGCTGCTGCTCAAGAAGGGCTACGAGGTGCACGGCATGGTGCGCCGCTCTTCCGAGGAGAAGTTCGAGCGCATCGCTCACCTCCAGGGGAAGGTGACGCTCCACCAGGGAGACCTGCTGGACCAGTTCTCGCTGGCGGCGCTCTTGAGCCTCACCCAGCCGGACGAGGTCTACAACCTGGCGGCGCAGTCCTTCGTGCCCACCAGCTGGAACCAGCCGGTGCTCACCGGTGAGTTCACCGCGCTGGGCGTGACGAAGATGCTGGAGGCCATCCGCCACACCCGCCCGCAGGTGCGCTTCTACCAGGCGTCCTCCAGCGAGATGTTCGGCAAGGTGCTGGAAGTGCCGCAGACGGAGGACACTCCCTTCTACCCGCGCAGCCCGTACGGCGTGGCGAAGGCGTACGGCCACCACATCACGGTGAACTACCGTGAGTCCTTCAAGCTGTTCGCGGTGAGCGGCATCCTCTTCAACCACGAGTCGCCCCGCCGTGGCCTGGAGTTCGTCACGCGCAAGGTCACGTACAACGTGGCGCGCATCAAGCACGGCCTCCAGGACAAGCTGCCCATGGGCAACCTGGACGCGAAGCGCGACTGGGGCTTCGCGGGCGACTACGTGGACGCCATGTGGCGCATGCTCCAGCAGGACGAGCCGGACGACTACGTCGTCTCCACCAACGAGACGCACACCGTGAAGGAGCTGGTGGAGATCGCCTTCGCGCGCGTGGGCCTGGACTGGCAGAAGTACGTCTTCACCGACCCGGCGTTCGTGCGCCCGGCGGAAGTGGACCTGCTCATCGGCGACGCGGCCAAGGCCAAGAAGAAGCTCGGCTGGGAGCCCACCGTCCGCTTCAAGGAGCTGGTGGAGATGATGGTCGACGCCGACATGGAGCGCGTGAAGGCAGGGCAGCGGTAAGATGCGCGTCCTCGTCACGGGAGCGGATGGCTTCGTCGGCCGGCATGCCTGTCACGCCCTTCGGGCGGCCGGCGACGAAGTGGTGGAGGTGCATGGGCCCCGAGGCGAGGGCGTCAGCAGCACCGCCCTGCATTTCGACATCGCCGACGAGGCGAAGGTCAAGGCGGCGGTCGCCGAGGTGAAGCCGGAGGCCGTGCTGCACCTGGCCGGCTTCAGCTCGGTGGCCAAGAGCCACCAGAACCCCGCGCGCGTCTTCGCGGTGAACACCATGGGCGTGCTGCACCTGCTCACCGCCCTGCGCGAGAACGCCCCCAAGGCTCGCGTGCTGGTGGTGGGCTCGGGTGAAGTCTACGGCCCCGTCGCGGAAGGCACCCTCGCGACGGAGTCGTACCCGCACGTGCCCCTGAGCCCGTACTCGGCCTCGAAGTCCGCCGCGGAGCTGGCCGGGGAGCAGTTCTTCCGCAGCTACGGCATGGAGGTCATCCTCGCCCGGCCCTTCAACCACCTGGGCTCGGGGCAGGACCCCACCTTCGTCGTGCCGTCGTTCGCCGCCCAGATTCGCGCCATCGCGCTGGGCACGGTGGACCCCGTCCTGCGCACCGGCAACCTGGACGCCATCCGCGACTTCTCCCACGTGAAGGACGTGGTGGACGCGTACCGGATGCTGCTCGCGAAGGGCGAGCCGGGGCAGGCCTACAACGTCTGCAGCGGCGAGGGCCGCACCATCCGCAGCCTGCTGGAGGAGATGCTCCACCTGGCCGGCGTGCAGGCTCGCATCGAGTTGGATCCCGCGCGGCTGCGCCCCTCCGACATCCCCAGCCTCGTGGGTTCGGCGGACAAGCTGCGCGCGCTGGGCTGGTCCCCGAAGCTCACCGTCGCGGATGCGCTGCGCGACGTGCTGGGGCCCCGGGTGGGCGGAGCACCGTCGCACTGACGGCCGTCCTGGCGTGCCTCACACGGGGCGCGCCAGGGCCTCCCACGCCTCGAACCTCCGGTCCAACGCGGTGAGGGCCCACAGGTCCGCCGCGTTGCCCGGCGTCAGCGCGGCCAGGTCCCGCTGGAGGTACTCGCGGGCCTGGACTTCGCCCCACTCGGACAGGATGCGCAGGGCCATCAGCGACGGCTTGCGCGCCACCATCCGCAGCAGCACGTCCACCACGCGCGGGCTGCGCTCCGCGGCGGACAGCCGCTGCACCGCTTCGTGACGGGACTCCGGCGTGGAGTCCTCCGCCTCCAGGGGCGCGGCCAGCTCCACGAACTTCGCTTCGTCCAGGAGCGCGGTGGGCCGCGTGCTCTCCCAGTGCTCCACCGTGATGGTGGTGCGGCCCTTGGCGACGCACTCGCGGCGGATGCCGTCGCCTCGCAGCACGTCCAGGATGCGCTCCGGTGCCGGCGTGCCGCCCTCCACCGTGCGCAGCGCGCGCTGCGACAACATGGGGGACTGGCCCAACAGGTGCGTGCGCAGCACCGTGGCCTCGGCCGTCTTCTCCGCGCCGGACGCCACCCGGTCCCACTTGAGGAACACCTCCGCCATGCCGCGCTCGCGCACGTACCAGCGGTACTCCAGCCACACCGCGCCCCCCCGCCCGGAGAAGCGAGGGTCCGAGGGCTCGTGGAGGCGGGGCGCGCCCTCCCGAGTGCCCGTGAAACAACGGTCCAACAGCTTCTGGGCTTCTTGAAGGCGCATGGCGGAAGGACGGGCATTGTAGAAGGCCCCGTCAGGTTCCTCCACCGTCCCACGTTCGTGTCATTTCAACACAAACCCAGCGAGGCAACGATGGAGCTGAGGACACCGCGGTTCACGTTCTTCTGGAAGGAAGACTCCCCGTTCTCGCAGTGGCACCCCTCCGTGTTCGAGGTGGAAGGTGTCCGCTACACCTGCGCGGAGCAGTACATGATGGCGGGCAAGGCGCGCCTCTTCGGGGACACGCGCGTGCTGGAGCAGGTGCTGCGCGCCGCCATGCCCAAGCAGCACAAGGCGCTGGGCCGCAAGGTGAGCCCGTTCGACGCGGCCGTGTGGGAGCGCGAGCGCGAGCGCATCGTCTACGAGGGCAACCACGCCAAGTTCACCCAGCACCGGATGCTGCTGGACACGCTGCTGTCCACCGCGGGCACGGAGTTGGTGGAGGCCAGTCCCATGGATCGCATCTGGGGCGTGGGGTTGAACGTGGAGGATCCTCGCATCCAGGACCCCGCCACCTGGAGGGGCTTGAACCTGCTGGGCAAGGTGCTCACCCGCCTGCGCGAGGACCTCATCGCGCAGGGGCACACGCCCGTCCGCAAGCACTGAGGCAGGGAGGGGACCGTCGCTCACGCGCGGTCCCCTCCTTGCGTCCTCTGGACGCGCCCGTCAGAACTTGAACTGCGCGGACTGCTCCGGCATGCCGTTGAAGTCCAGGTGCAGCGTGCCGTGGTCGCCGTTGCCCTTCTCGCTCCACTCCTGCTTCAGCAGCGAGAGGTCGAACGACAGGTCCTTGTAGACGAGCGCCTTGCACCGGTCGCTGTTCGCGTCGTGCAGCACGGTCAGCTCCGCGCGAGGCTCGCCCTTCGCCGTCTTCGTGAACCGCCCGTCCCACGCGAGGCCGTAGCGGTGCGTCTTGCAGCCGCCGCCATGCCGCACGCCGAGCTTCAGGAGGTTGCCCTGGACGCTCTGCGATTCGATGGCGATGGGGTCGCGCGGCGCGGGCGTCTCCGTGACCTCCAGCGGCAGCACCTCCTCCGCCTCCTTCGTCTCCGCCGCTTCCGCCGGCGACGGGGCCTTCTTCTCCGGAGGCGTCACGGGCGTGGGCGGGGCTTCCTGCTCCACGGGCGCGGTGGGCTGGGGCTCCTGCGCCTCATCCGCCTTGCGCGCGGCGTTCGAGCTGGCGCACCCGAGCAGCATTCCGCAGACGATTCCACTCCACACGAGCAGTCGCATGTTCCTCCCAGAGGGGCCCTTGCGGGCCGGTTGGCTGGCGCCGCCACCTCCCGCCCGGTGACCTACCGGCGGTGGCGGAGCGCCGCATCGTAGACGGCCCGCGTCCCTTCCGCGGTGCGGGCCCAGGTGAACTTCGCGGCCTGACGCGGGCCCGCTTCCGACAGGGCACGGCGCTCGGCGGGAGAGCCGAGCAGCCGGTCGATGACCGCCGCCAGGCCCTCCGCGTCGTCCGGATCCACCGCCGGGGCCGCGTCGCCGCACACCTCCGGCAGCGAGCCCGCGGTGGACACCACGGTGGGCGTGCCCAGGCGCATGGCCTCCAGGGGCGGCAGGCCGAAGCCCTCGTAGCGCGAGGGGAAGACGAACAGCGCCGCGCGGCGCATCAGCGCGTAGAAGATGGCGGACGGCTGGTAGCCCAGGGCCCGGATGTCCAACCCCTCCGAGCGCAGCCGCGCGATGCGCGTCTCCACCTTGCCGGAGCCAAACCAGCTCTGCCCGGCGAGCACGAGCGTGAAGGGCCGCCCTCGCGCGGCGAGCCGCTCCTGCGCGTCCAGCACCAGGTCCACGTTCTTGCGGACATCGAGCGAGCCCGCGTACAGCACGTAGTCCTTCGGCAGGGTCAGCGCGCGCAGGAAGTCCTCCCCCGCAGCGTCCAGCTCCGGCACGTTCACGTGGTCCACGCCGATGGGCACCACCACGGTGCGCGGCTCCACCTGCGGGAAGCGGCGCAGCAGGTCGTTGCGCGTGCACTCGCTAATGCACACCAGCCGGTCCGCGAGCATCAGGCTGCGCGCCAGCCACAGCCGGAACTGCCAGTGGAACAGCTTGGAGACCGTGCTCGGCAAGTCCAGCGGCACCAGGTCCAGCACGGTGAGCACGTAGGCGGTGCCCGGCACGCGCGTGAGCGGCAGGTTGAAGTTGCCGAGCGCGTGGTAGACGGGCGGCGGTGACCGCCGCAGCTCGCGGGGCAGCGTGCCCAGCGTCCACGTCGTCCGCTTCTGGGCACCCCGGGGACGGTCGCCCGACGTGCGCGCGCCCATCAGGCTCAGCGCGACGCCCTGGGCCTTGAGCGCGTCCGCGAGGCAGTGGGTGTACAGGCCGATGCCCGTGGTGGGTTCGTCCCAGAGGGTGGCGTCGAGGGCGATGGGTCCGAGGGTCGACACGGGCCGCCTCATACCATGCCCCTGTGCTAGACAGGGCCCCGCATGGCGGTCCACCAGTTGATCCCGAGCTTCGGCCCCGGCGATGCCTCCGGGCAGGCCGCGCTGCACCTTCAACTCCTGCTGCGCCGCATGGGGCACGCGGGCGACATCTACGCGCAGGAGGTCGGCGCGGGACTGGAAGGCATGGCCCGCCCCGCCCCCGCGCTGCGCCCGAAACCGGATGACCTGGTGCTGTACCACCACGGCATCGCGTCGCCGCTGAGCGGGCGCCTGATGCACCTGGACTGCAAGCGCGGCGTGGTGTTCCACAACATCAGCCCCGCGCGCTTCTACCCGGGCACGCCGCTGGAGCACGCGCTCATCGCGGGCCGCGCGCAGGTCGCCGCGATGGCGCCCTTCCTGGACGTGTCCATCGGGGACTCGGATTACAACTGCGCGGAGCTGCGCGTCGCGGGCCACCGCAACGTGCACACCGTGCAGCTCTTCGTCGAACCCGAGCGCTTCGCTGGTTCCGGCGCGGATCCGCGGATGCTCGCGGGCCTCTCCGGCCCTGGTCCCACCCTGGTGTCGGTGAGCCGGGTGATGCCACACAAGCGCTTCGAGGACCTGCTGGCGCTGCACCGGGAGCTGCTGCGCATCCGTCCCCAGGCGCGCCTGCTGCTCGTGGGCGGCTACGAGGCGGGCAGCCCCTACTTCAAGGGGCTCCAGCGCGAGGCGAAGGCCCTGGGCGGGGTGGAGTTCCTGGGGCGCCTGTCGCATGCGGAGCTGGTGGCCGTGTACCGCTCCGCGTCCGTGTTCGTGTCCATGAGCGAGCACGAGGGCTTCAGCGTGCCCATCATCGAGGCCATGGCCTCCCAGGTCCCGGTGATGGCGTACGCGGCGGCGGCGGTGCCGGAGACGATGGGCGGGGCGGGCATCGGGTTCGACCAGAAGCGCTTCGCGTTCCTCGCGGAGCTGGCGGTGGAGCTGAGCGAGGACCTGGACCTGCGCAGGTCCGTCATCGAAGGCCAGACGCGCCGCCTCCAGCACTTCTCCCCCGCCGCCGCGCAGGTGTCGTTGACGCGGGCGCTCGAAGGCGTGGTGCCCCCGCCGCCACGTCCCCGCCGGACCCCGAAGCGGCCGCGCGTGGCGCTGGTGGTGCAGCGCTACGGAGAAGTGACGGGAGGCGCGGAGAGCCACGCGGCCCAGGTGGCGGAGCGACTGGCGCCGCACTGGGACATCACGGTGCTGACCACCTGCGCGAAGAACCACCTGTCGTGGGAGAACGCCTTCCCGCCGGGCGAGGAGCGCATGGGCCGGGTGAAGGTCCTGCGCTTCCCGGTGACGCGAAAGCGCAACATCCAGGCGTTCAACGGGCTGTCGCGCCAGGTGTTCGACAAGAGCAACGAGCGGCTGCGCGAGGAGCAGTGGGTGGCGGAGCAGGGCCCGTTGAGCCCGGGCCTCATCGACCACCTGGCCTCCACGCAGGACGCGTACGACGGCTACCTGTTCTTCACGTACCTGTACGCGCCCACGGTGATGGGCCTGCCGCTGGTGGCGGACCGCGCGATGCTGGTGCCCACCGCGCACGACGAGCCACCCATCCGCTTCGGCGTCTACGGGGACGTGTTCAACCGGCCCCGGGTGCTGATGTGCAACACGCCGGAGGAGGTCGCCATGTTCGGGCGCGTCCATCCGGAGCACGCGCGGGCGCGGGTGGTGGGCGTGGGGGTGCAGGCCCTGCCGGCGGCGCCCGAGCGCTTCCGGGAGAAGCACGGCGTGCACGGCCGCTACCTGCTCTACGTGGGCCGGCTGGAGCCGGGCAAGGGCGTGCCGGAGCTGCTGACGTTCTACCGCCAGCTGCGCGAGCGCTACGCGGACGCGCCGGAGCTGGTGCTCGCGGGCGAGGCGCACATGGAGCTGCACGGTGAAGGCGTGCGGCACGTGGGGCGCATCGAGGAGCAGGACAAGCACGATGCGCTGGCCGGGGCGCTGGCGGTGGTGGTGCCGTCGAGGTTCGAGAGCCTGTCGCTGCTGACGCTGGAGGCGTTCGCGCACGGGACGCCGGTGCTGGTGAACGGTCACTCGGACGTGCTGGTGGGACAGGTGGAGCGCAGTGGCGCGGGCCGGGTGTACCGGGGGCTGGCGTCGTTCATCGAAGGACTGCGCGAAGTGGGCGAGGCCCGCGACGCGCTGGGCAAGCGGGCCCGCACCTATGCGCAAGGGCACACGTGGCCCCAGGTGGTCGCGGCGTACCGGGAAGAAATGGCGCGCATCGTCGAGGAGACACACCGATGAAGCTGCTCGGACGGGACATTCCCACGGGGGCCCTGGTGGCCCGCATCGAAGAGCGGCTGCGCACGCGCGGGCTGCCCACGTCGGAGGCGGCGGAGGTGCCGGAGGACGGCGTCGAGCCCCGCGTGGATCCGCTGTCGTTCAACATGCACGCGCTGGAGGAGAACGCGGACACCACGCGCGCCCTGCCCCTGCACACGCACCGTGGGGGCGCGGGCCAGGTGGTCCTCCTGGCCAAGTGGGCCTTTCGCAAGACGTGCCAGGTGTTGATCAACGAAACGCTGGGGCGGCAGCGCGTGTTCAACGGGCTGGTGCGCGATTCGTACGCCCAGCTCTCCGCGGAAGTCATCCGGCTGCGCCGCGAGGTGGACACCCTGCGCGCCCAGGCGGCACGAGCGCAGCAGGCGGAAGGTGCACGTCCGGCCAGGACGCCCGCGTTCGAATCCAGTCGCCATCCGAAGCCGCCGCCGGACATCGAGTACGGCCACCCCTCGATGCCCGCGCACGACGGGAACAGCCGGTCTCCGAAGCCGCAGGCAGCGGAGGACGGGCGCGGTCGTCCGCCGAAGCCGCCGCCGGAGATTCAGTACGGACGTCCGGCTCCCGCCGGGGAGAAGACTCCCGCGCACGGCGACACGGCCCCTGCCCCGCCGTCCAGCAGCGGTTCCTCGAAGCCCCAGCGTCCGTCACGCCAGGGCCATCAGGACAAGCCGCGCACCGCCCCCGCGAAGAGACCACCCGCGCGCCGCTCCCAGGCGAAGCGCGGAGGCCCGAAGAAGAATTAGCCTCACGGACGGCGTATCCAATGCAGTCAAAGGGGGAACCGTCATGCGTTCATGCATCATCGCCTTGGGCCTGCTGACCCTGCTCGGGTCCTCGCGGGCCGGGGCCGCTGGCAACAAGGCCGTCGCGATCATCTGGAAGGGCGCCAAGACCCAGGCCGACGCCGAGGCCAAGATGGTCTCCTGGGGCGACCTTGGCAAAGTGCTCGAAAAGACGGGCCTGAAGCTCAAGGACGACCAACCCAAGCTCGTCCAGAGCAAGACCGTGCCCGGCCTCAAGCCCGGCTTCTGGGTGTGGCTCCTGGGCGTCTGCGCCCCCGATGAGGCCACCCCCATCGTCGAGCACTTCAAGCTGCTCTCCCCGGAGACCTACTCCCGCGAGGTGAAGGTCCCCGCGAAGAAGCAGTCCTGCCCCCAGCGGGAAGGCGCTGCCCTGGAAGCCCGGGAGGAATCCTTCAAGCTGCCTTCCGGCGAAACTTTGCGCGTGTTCACCCGCGAGGAGCGCGAGGAGGACGCCGAAGAAGAGGAAGGGAAGTGGAACCACGGCTCGCTGACCCGGTACCACTTCGTCCTCTTCGGCAAGGACGGCGAAGTGCTCGGCGCCACGGACGCCGTGGGCGAAGAGGATGTGGACAAGTCCGCGGGCGACGGCCCCACGGCCTACCGCTGCGACGTCACGAGCCTGGAAGCGTCCAAGGAAGGCACCTTCATCCTCACCCGCAGCTGTCACGCGCGAGCCGGCGAGTGCGGGGCCCTGATGTCCGCGGACGAGGTCGTCACCGTGAAGGTGAACGGAAGCGCCGTCTCCGCCAGCGCCCCGAAACGCCAGAACCCCCAGTACGCCGAGTGCGACTGACCCCCCTCAGGGGAACCGGTAGACGGTGACGTAGCCGTCCCGGTGCACCAGCTCTCCGCCCAGCTCGTCCTCGATGAACTGGTGACGGATGGGGTGGAAGAAGTGCGTCACGTACCACTTGAAGTGGTGCTCCTGCAGGAAGCGCCGCATCTCCGCGCGCTCCTCCGGCGTGACGGTGCCGAACGCGGAGCGCATCCCTTCCGCCGCGCGGATCAACCGCGAGTCCACCAGCGCCGACTCGCGCACCGGCAACCGCGACAGCCGGGCGAACGACACCGGCTTGCCGTGGAAGATCTGCTCCCACTGCCCCAGGATGTTGTCCGTCAGCACCGCCACCGGCATGGGCGCCTCACGGATCTCCTCGAACACGGGCGGCAGCTGGGGCAACGGGGGCACGTTCATCAACAGGCCCCGGTACTCCACGTTGGGCACCAGGGCCACCGCGAGCGCCACCGCCACGCCCAGCCGGGCATCGCGCCGCGACGCCCACGCCCCCGCGTGCGCTGCCGCGAACGCCACCAGCACCGACAGCGACAGGAGCGTGAGCAGCACGAAGCGCACCGGCATGCCGCCGCGTGAGAACAGCGGCACCACGTGCTTGAACACCACGTAGGGCATGGGAACCTGCACCTTGAGCGGCTGGCCAAACGACGTCAGCGGTTCGGCCCACGCCATCCAGACGGCGAGCGCCAGCAGCAGCAGCACGTCCCGCCGCCACACGCGCTCCCGCCACGACGGCACCAGCGCCACGGCGAGCCCGATGGCGAAGAGCAGCACCCCCGGAGACACCCGGTCCTCCAGCCCGATGTTGAGCACCGTCCCCATCGACAGCACCGCGAAGCCCAGCCCCAGCCCCAGCCACCGGCGCCCGTCCGGCACGCCCCGCCACAGCGCGAAGACCGCCAGCAGCGGCGTCACCCAGCCCAGGAAGGTGCCGGACTCCTCCGCGTTGGTGGACATCTTCGTGCGCACCAGGTCCACGGAGAACTGACGTGCCGCCGACGGCAGCGACGTCATCCACGCCGACTGCGTGTCCGGAATGAAGAACGCGTACAGGTCCGTGAAGTAGTCGGAGTCCCCGTGGTGGATCTGCAGCGGCGCGGGGAAGGCATGCAGCAGCAGCGGCACGAGCGGCGGCACGCACGCGAGCCCCGCGCACAGCCCCGCCGCCGCCGCGCGGCGCACGAGCGGGTCCTTCCACGTGTCCAGCGACACCAGCGGCCCCCGCTTCCACCGCTCCGCCACCACCCACAAGAGCGAGAACAGCGCGATGTAGACGAGGTAGTAATAGTCACACAGCAACACGTACAACGCGCACGCCGACAGCCCCACCAGCCACCGGCGCTTGCCCTCGTCCAGCCACCGGAAGAAGCAGTAGAGGTAGAGGGGCAGCCCCTCCAGCGCGGAGAGGTTCAGGTGCGTCGTCGCGTGCGTCAGGTGGTAGCGCGAGAAGTTGAACACGCACGCGCCCGCCAGCGCCGCCGCCGCCGCCAGCCACGGCCCGTGGCCCGCGCGCTCCAGCAGGTAGCGCAAGAGCAGCCACGACGTGTAGCCCGTCAGCACGAACGCGCCGAACATCACGACGTTGTACGCCGTCTCCACCGACATCCACGGCAGCAGCACCACGCCCCAGAGCGTCTTCGCCGGCGCCAGCGTGTGCCAGTACAGCTCCGCCCCCAGCGGCCAGTGCAGGTAGGGCGCGAAGAAGGGATTCTGCGGCTGCACCCAGAGGGACTGCCGCATCCACCAGAGGTGCCACATGTTCATGTAGACGTCCTCCCGGCCGCCCAGCACGTATCCCTTCAACTGGGACAGGAGCGGCCAGGTGTGGAACGCCGACAGCAGGAAGGACACCCCCAGCACCAGCGGGTGGAGCGCCCACCGCATCCGGCGGGACATGGGCAGGGACATGGTCGCCGGGGGACTCAGAGAGGCCGCTCGGCGGCCATCAACATGTTGTCACCCAGGTTGAACGGGATGGACCAACTGGACGGCACGCCCCGCCGCACCAGCTCCAGCACCGGCGCCGCGGGCGTGAAGCTCGCCCCCACCTTCCGCAGCAGGTAGTCCGCGGAGATGATGTGCGTGTACGTCCGCGCATCCGTGACGTGGAAGCCCACCTCCTCCAGCAGCATCGCCAGGGTGCGGCGGCCGAAATAGAACAGGTGCATGTCCATCAGCCACGGCCACTGCCCGCCCATGACGCGCGCCAGCAGGCTGCCCGCGTCGATGGTGGACAGGTAGATGCGGCCGCCGGGGCGCACCAGCTTCAGCGCGGCCTTCAGCTCCTCGCGCGGATCCGCGAAGTGCTCCACCACGTCCCACAGCGTCACCACGTCGTACTGGAGCCCCTTCGCCGCCAGCTCCCGCAGGGGCACGCCGTGCACGGTGAAGCCCAGGCCGCGCGCGTTGTTGCCCGCCCAGCGCGACAGCTCCAGCCCCTCCGGGCGGAAGCCCGCGTCGCGCGCCACGTCCAGGAAGTAGCCGCAGTAGGCGCCCACATCCAGCAGCGTGCGCCCCTGGGCCGGGCCCAGCTCGCGCAGCACGCGGCGGAAGGTGTGGTAGCGGTTGTCCTTCTCCGCGACGTAGAGGGGGTCCTCCACGTCCTGGTACGCCTGCAGCAGCGCCTCCGGCGACTGG
The DNA here is from genome assembly GCF_003612065.1 of Corallococcus sp. CA047B. Classification (NCBI taxonomy): domain Bacteria; kingdom Pseudomonadati; phylum Myxococcota; class Myxococcia; order Myxococcales; family Myxococcaceae; genus Corallococcus; species Corallococcus sp. CA047B. Next base: position 6,028 of record NZ_RAWD01000110.1, on the reverse strand, counting down.
ATGGGCCACTGGAACATCATCCCGCAGTCCTCGCAGCCCCAGATGGGCGGGTGGCTGCGGTGGCCGAAGGAGGTGCAGTTGTAGGCAGCCGCCCCCTCGGGTTGGGTCCCGGCGACGCGCGCCCGGTGACGCAGCCGCAGGCGCCCTCCCTTGCACAGGTAACAGGCGTCCGGCACGGGAGCCAGGTGCGGTTCGGCGGCGCGGCGGGCGGCGTTGTCCATCATGGCGGCGCACCGTAATCCCAAGGCTGGACCGCCTCAACACGTCGGATGGGGACAAGCGGGGGCACTGGCGCCCATCGCCTGCGCCCATCCTTGCCTGCAAGCCCCCTTGCTTTCCGGACGACACGCCGCGAAATAGGCCCCCTTCCGGAATCGTTGTCCCAGGTTCTCCTCCCCCGTCCCGTGACATGCGCGCCTTGACCGAACCCGCCTCCGCCCCTGCTCCCACCCTCCACCTGGGCCTGCCGGGTTTCTCCTTCGAGGACCTGTACCGCCCCAGCGGCCTGCGCCGGCTCTCGGAGCGCTTCGACGCCCAGCTCCAGGGCGACGCCCCGGACCTGTTCCAGGCCTTCGACGCCTACCGCAAGTCCGGAGGCACCACGCCGTCCGGCCCGGCCGAGTCCGACCTGCTCATCCAGGTGGCCCGCCACGTGTCGCGCTTCGTCGCCACCCTGTTCGGCATCGGCACGGAGTCCGACCGGCTGGCCCGCCACCTGCGCGGCGAGCTGCCCCTCTTCGACTTCAAGCGCGAGTTCATCACGCGCCGCGTCTTCAAGAAGGGCGCCCAGGACCGTCCCACGCTCGCGGAGTTCCCGGCGCTGGATGGCCGCATGCGCCTGCTCATGCAGTTGGGCTTCCCGGACGCGCTCGCGCACGGCGACCTGGAGCGCGGCCTCGCGGAGTCCATCCTCACGCTGCTCGACATCGAGCGGCTCTTCTCCGGCAACCTGCCCCCCGCGAACCAGGAGCGCGCCCCCGCCCTGCGCGAGCAGTGGGCCGCCCTGCGCGTCGCGCTCACCGCCTCCCCCGAGGGCGCGGATGCCTTCGGCTCCAGCCTGGTGACGAAGGGTGACGACGCGGCGGAGCTCCAGGCCGTGCGCGCCCTGCTGTCCCTGGCGGACCGGTGGACGTACGCCCGAGCGCTGCACCCGGAGACGAAGGCGCTCTTCCACACCTGGCCCACGCTGCGGCTGCCCAAGCCCCTGGTGTTCGACCAGCTGGTGCAATTGCAGCGCCCGGACGCGCAGCTGGAGGAGAAGACGGAGGGCCTGGAGCACCACCTGCGCCACCGCGACGGCTTCAAGCTCACCGACCGCCGGGGCACCTCGCGCGACGTGATGAACGAGGTGGACTACTGCGTCATCTGCCACGAGCGGCAGAAGGACTCCTGCTCCAAGGGCTTCCCGGCGAAGGACCCGGTGGCGGAGGGGCACTCGTTCAAGAAGAACCCCCTGGGCATCCCGCTCACCGGCTGCCCGCTGGACGAGCGCATCTCCGAAGCGCACGCGCTCAAGCGCGAGGGTGACTCCGTGGCGGCGCTGGCCATGGTGACGCTGGACAACCCCATGTGCCCGGGCACCGGCCACCGCATCTGCAACGACTGCATGAAGGCGTGCATCTTCCAGAAGCAGGAGCCGGTGAACATCCCGCTGGCGGAGACGGCCACGCTCACCGACGTGCTGGAGCTGCCGTGGGGCTTTGAAATCTACGGCCTGCTCACGCGCTGGAACCCGCTCAACATCCGCCGCCCGTACGCCCTGCCCTACGTGGGTCGCAACGTGATGGTGGTGGGCCTGGGCCCCGCCGGCTACACGCTGTCGCACTACCTGCTCAACGAAGGCTTCGCCGTCACCGGCGTGGACGGCCTCAAGATTGAACCCTTCCCCGACGAGCTGGTGGGCCGCAACGGCCACAAGCTCGCGCCCATCCGCGACTGGCGCGGGCTCACGCGCGAGCTGGACGAGCGCGTGCTGGAGGGCTTCGGCGGCGTGTCCGAGTACGGAATCACCGTGCGCTGGGACAAGAACTTCCTCACGCTCATCCACCTGACGCTCGCGCGCCGCGAGGGCCTGCGCATCTACGGCGGCATCCGCTTCGGCGGCACGCTGACCCTGGATGACGCGTGGGCGCTGGGCTTCGACCACGTGGCCATCGCCGCGGGCGCGGGCCGGCCCACCATCATCGGGATGAAGAACAACCTCATCCGGGGCATCCGCAAGGCCTCCGACTTCCTGATGGCGCTCCAGCTCACGGGCGCCTTCAAGCGCGACTCGCTGGCCAACCTCCAGGTGCAGCTGCCGGCCATCGTCATCGGCGGCGGCCTCACCGGCGTGGACACCGCCACGGAGCTGATGGCGTACTACCCGGTGCAGGTGGAGAAGACGCTGGAGCGCCACGAGAAGCTGGTGGCGGACCTGGGCGAGGAGGGCGTCGTCGCGCGCCTGGACGCCGAGGAGCGCGCCACCTACCAGACCTTCCTGGAGCACGGCCGCGCGGTTCGCGCCGAGCGCCAGAAGGCCCACGCCGAAGGCCGCTCGCCGGACTTCATCCACCTGGTGCGCGCGTGGGGCGGCGTGAGCCTCTGCTACCGCCGCGGCCTCACCGAGTCCCCCGCCTACCGCCTCAACCACGAGGAGGTGACCAAGGCGCTGGAGGAGGGCATCCGCTTCATTGAACGGATGAGCCCCGTGGAGGCGCTGCCGGACGCGTCCGGCGCGGTGCGCGCCCTCAAGTTCGAGCGCATGGTGACGGTGGACGGGAAGCTCAAGGGCAGCGGCCAGTACTTCGAGCTGCCGGCGAAGACGGTGTGCGTGGCCGCGGGCACGTCCCCCAACGTCACGTACGAGAAGGAATACCCGGGCACCTTCCAGTTGGATGGGCGCAAGGAGTACTTCCAGGGCCACGAGCTGGTGGAGGCCCTGGACGGCACGCCGGACGGCTTCACGCTCCAGTCGGTGCCGGCCTCCGAGGACCCCGAGGCGAAGGTGGGCTTCTTCACGTCGTACGAGAAGGACGGCCGCTTCGTGTCCTTCTACGGCGACAACCACCCGAGCTACGCGGGCAACGTGGTGAAGGCCATGGCCAGCGCGAAGGACGGGCACCCGCAGGTGGCGCGCCTGTTCGCAAAGGAGATTTCCGCCATGGACTTCGCCAACGAGGGCGCCCAGGCGGCGCGCGAGGCGAAGCGCGCGGAGCACTTCGCGAAGCTGGACGAGGCCTTCCTCGCCACCGTCGTCGCGGTGAACCGCCTGACGCCGACCATCGTGGAGGTGGTGGTGCGCGCGCCCTTCGCGGCGAGCCACTTCCAGCCCGGCCAGTTCTACCGTCTGCAGAACTTCGAGCGGAGCGCCCCCGTCGTGGACGGCGTGCGCCTCACCATGGAGGGCCTGGCGCTCACGGGCGCGTGGGTGGACAAGGAGAAGGGCCTCATGGGCACCATCGTCCTGGAGATGGGCTCCTCCTCCCGCCTGTGCGCCGCGCTCAAGCCCGGCGAGCCCGTCGTGCTGATGGGCCCCACGGGCGCGCCCACCGAAATCGGCCACAACGAGACGGTGGTGCTGGTGGGCGGCGGCCTGGGCAACGCGGTGCTCTTCTCCATCGCGCGCTCGCTCAAGGCGGCGGGCTGCCGCGTCGTCTACTTCGCCGGCTACCGGATGAAGGCGGACTCGTTCAAGCAGGACGAGATTGAGGTGGGCACCGACCAGGTCATCTGGTCCGTGGACGGCGGGGAGCTCTTGGACGTCCGGCGTCCGCAGGACGCGGCCTTCCGGGGCAACGTGGTGCAGGCGATGGTGGCCTACGCCGAGGGCAAGCTGGGCGTGACGCCGGTCATCCAGCTGAGTGAAGTGGACCGCATCATCGCCATCGGTTCGGACCGGATGATGCGCGCGGTGGCCGAGGCGCGGCACGGCATCCTGCAGCCGTACTTGAAGCCCGGACACGAGGCCATCGGGTCCATCAACTCACCGATGCAGTGCATGATGAAGGAGATCTGCGCCCAGTGCCTCCAGCGGCACGTGGACCCGCTCACCGGCAAGGAGACGTGGGTGTTCTCCTGCTACAACCAGGACCAGCGGTTGGACCACGTGGACTTCGTCAACCTGAACCAGCGCCTGCGCGGCAACACGGTGCTGGAGAAGATGGGCGACACCTTCCTCGCGCAGCTGTTGAAGAAGGCCCCACACCTCAAGCGCGTCTAGGCCTTCAGCGCCGCACGCCCGCGAAGGCCTTGAGCATGTCCTGGTAGTTCTTCGTCAGGTCGGCTTCGCGGGTGAGCACCACGTCCACGTTGGCGTCGCCGAACTCGCGGCGCGCCTCCGGGAGCTTCTGGAAGGCCTCCACCTCCCGCCGCATGGACTCCACCTGCGGCGCCAGCTCCTGCTGCTGCTCGGCGGGCATGCGGGCCTGGAGCGCCTCCAGCTTCTTGAGCTCCTCCTCGTACTGGAGCGTGCGGCCCATCTGGCGCTGGCTGATGACGGAGGTGACGACCTCCGCGATGCGGTTGACCTCGTCGGTGGTGAGGCCCGCGGCCGTGCGCGCGTCCGTCTCCGCCTGGGCCTTGCGCTCGATGAGCTTCAGCCCGGAGCGGGCCGCCTCCAGCGCCTGGGGCGTGCCCGCGTCCATCAGCGGCCCCATGTCCTGCAGGCCCCGCATCAGCGAGCCGTAGACCTCCAGCATCTTGCGCTGGTAGCCCACGTACGCATCCAGCTTGGCCTTCGTCACCGTGTAGGGACCGTCCCCTTCAGCGCCCGGGGCTGCCTCGCCCTCCAGCCGGGCGACCGTCTCCCCGCCTTCGGTGCCAGCCTCCGGGCCCTCGCCGACCGTATCCTTGCGACACGCGGAGAGCATGACGACCACGGGCAACCACCACCACAGCTTGCGCATGCCACCTCCAGGGAGCGCCACCGGCGTGGGGCAGTGTATGCTCCGACAGGCCCCCGCGAGCGCCGGTTGCCGAACGCCGACCCCACGTCGGCTGTTCCGGCCACTGAACATTCGCCGCATTACCTTTGACCAACCGGGCCACGGTCATGTACGAACCGCGGGCTTGTCGCGTTCAGTGGAGGGACTTTGAGGCTTTTCCTGGTAAGGCACGGCGAAGCGGCAGAGACCCCCGAGGGTCTCGGCGACGAGGCGCGCGCGCTGACCGCCAAGGGCCGCGTGAACATCGCCCAGCACTTCGCGTCGTTGGCTGAGCGCATGGGGCCCATCAGCCTCATCCTCACCAGCCCGCTGGTGCGGACGGTTCAGACGGCGCAGATCCTCTCCACCGCGGCGAAGTACGAGGGCATCCTGCGCGCGCATCCCTGCCTCCTGCCGGAGAAGCCGGTGGGCTCGGTGGATCCGGTGCTCAAGGAGCACAAGGAAGAGAACCTCGTCCTCGTGGGCCACCAGCCCTCCATGGGCGCGCTGGCGGCGCACCTGCTGGGGCTGCAGTCCTTCCCCAAGCCGGTGAACCCGGGCACGGTCATCGCGCTGGAGTGGCCAGAGACGCCCACCAGCACCGAGGACCAGGTCCCCGGCGAGAAGGGTGAGAATCCCCCCGCCCAGCACCTGAAGTTCCTGTTCTACGCCGCCCCTGGCCAGCAGATCCTCGACGTCATCCAGTGACGTCTGGGGCGCGGTCATGATGGACGAAGCCCGCTACAACCCGCTCGTCGCCGCCGCCTTCAAGCGCATCCTGGCGGCGGCGGATGCCTTCGACCCGGACGTGCTGGAAGCCGACAGCACCGGCGACATGGTGACGCTGACGTCCAGCTCCCGTGAGAAGTGCATCATCAACACCCAGCGCGCCGTCCGGCAGCTCTGGGTGGCCGGCCAGGGCCAGGGCATCCACTTCGACTACGACGAGGCCTCGCGCACCTGGAAGGACGACAAGGGCAAGGGGCTGGAGCTGTACGCCTTCGTCGCGGGCGTCGTGAAGCACCTCACCGGCCAGGACCTCGTCTACCCCTCCTGAGCGCCGGGGCCCACCTGGGCCACCACGACGCTGTCGCCCCCGCCCGCCTGGGCCCGGCGCTCAGGAG
>NZ_RAWD01000010.1:0-70079 GCF_003612065.1 Corallococcus sp. CA047B | reverse complement strand
CCTTCGTCCCGCCGCCGACGCCGCCCACCCTTCCCGACCGGGGTTCCACGAAGACGGACATCCAGTGGGCCGCCAGGACCGCCCCGGTGTTCGTGGACATCAATGGGGACGGGACGGACGACATCATCGGGCACGTGCGCCGCATCGCCTCCTCGCAGGCACAGGACCTGGTGGCCGCGTTCGACGGCAGGACGCTCGCCCCGCTCTGGGAGACGCCGCCCGCGGAAGGGCCCGACACCTCCCGGACGACGAAGGTCATCGCGCAGGGGGGCCGGCTGGTGATGAGCGAACAGCGGGCGGTGAACCTGCTGGAGGCGGAGACCGGGAAGCGGCTCGGGCGCGTGCCCCTGTCGGACTCGCCGCGCCGGCTGTGCATCCCTCCGGGTGACACCGAGTCGGTCTGGGTGGAGGTGCTGGATGGCCAGCACCTGCTGCTGAACACGCGGACGGCCACCGCCCGGCCCGCGCCCCGGGCCCCGCCCCGCTGCGCGACGCCGCCGCTGAGCCCGCAGACGTGCTCCATGTCCCGTCCCGTGGAGCTGACCACCACCTGCGAGCGCTCCAGCTACCCGCCCTCCGACATCCGGGGCTTCTCCCCCACGTTCATCTACCGCAACGGCAGCGCCATCCTGGTGACAGGCACCCGGCGGCCGGGGACGTCCGTGCCCATGGCGGCGCTGTTCCAGAAGGGGACGAAGAAGCCCCTGTGGCACGGCGTCGTCGCGGACACGGATCCGCTCACCCTCAAGGACCGGACCCCGGAGGTCGCCGAGCTGACCGACGACGCCGTGTACCTCACCTACGAGCTGGAGCAGGGCGGCGTGCGGTTGGTGCGGCGCGACCTGCGCACCGGCGTCGTGGTCTGGGACGTGGCCATCCCCCGCTCCAAGGATGGCAGCGCGCCGGACGCCGTCTGGGCCCAGGGCCAGCGCGTCTACGTGCCGCACTGGACGTGGATGGATGTCTTTGAGGCCGACACGGGCAGCCTGGTCGGCACGATTGGACGCTGGTGACGTCAGAGGTGCTCGCGGATGGCCTGGTACCAGCGCTCCGCCATCTTCTCCTCACCCCTGAGATTCGGATGGACCCCGTCATACGTGTCCGTTGAGGGGACGAAGCCGGTCCACTGGTCCACCACGTAGACCGGCGACTCCTCCGTGCTCTTGGCCGCGGCCAGCAAGGGCATGCGCTGGTTGAGGGACTGGAGTTTCAGCGACGCCAGGGCGCTCGAGGTGGGGATGATCTGGGCCAGGAACACCTTCACCTGTGGGTTCACCACGCGCAGCCGGTCGATGATCTGCTCCAGCTCCAACACGGTGCTGTCCTCTGTCTGTTGATGGTACGTGTCGTTGGTGCCCAGGTGGATGAGCACCAGGTCGGGGCGCGTGCGCTCGGCCCAGCCAGAGATGTTCGCGAGCACCTGATCCGTCCGCCAACTCCAGTGGCCGTCATGGTCGCGATCGAACCAGACGTAAGTGCAGGTGTTCGCCCCCAGGTAGCCCGTCGTCAGGGTGCCCACGAAGTCCGCCCTGTAGCCCCTCGAGGTCAGCTTCCGCCAGAGCTGGCACCGGTAGCTGGCGTGCCCTGCCGCCCCCTGGGTGATGGAGTCGCCCAGCGGCATCACCTTCTTCGGCACCAGCGCGGCGACACCCGCCTCCTGCGTGCTCCACTCCTCCAGCGACTCCCCTTCCAGCGGACCGCTGCAGCCGAGCAGCCCCAGCAGCGCTACGCCCAGCGTGCCCCACACCTGATTCATCATCCGATGCATCAGAAGCCCCCTTCCAGGAAGTCCTGGTTATGAATCCCATCAAATCCAGGATCGCAATCAATCCAGCTTCAATGGAAGTTCATCGTCCCACCACCCAGATCGGGTTGTGGAATGGAAGCCACTTCGCCCGCTCCTGCTGCTCGCGGTGTTGGTCCTGGGCATTGTTCCCGCATCGCGGGGTGTATGCCTTTACGTACGGGGGTGGCACGCAGGCGACGGATGGACAGCCCTGACTACCGGACACGACACGGACCGCGGTAGGGCACCCGAGGCTTCCGGCACGGGACGCGGGCGCCCGCGCAGGGGCTCAGTAGACGCCAATCAGGTGGATCTGCACGCGGGGGTTGCCCAGGTACTCCTCCAGCCGCCACCGGCTGGACATCCCGTCGTCGTGGAGGCCCGCGCCCTGGGCCCCGTCCTGGGGTGGGTCGGCCACGGCGAGCGCCTCCTTCAACTGCGACACGGCCCAGACGTCGAACTTCGGATCGCCCGAACCTTCGAGCACCTTGAGGTCCAGCAGCTTGCCGTCGCGCGCCTGCCGGACCTCCACGATGGCGGCGAGCGCGAGCACCGGCGCGGTGACGTCCACCATGTACATGTTCGCCGCGCGCCCGGCCTCCACGGCGGCCTGCATGCGGTTGCGTGTCTCAAGGCGCAGGTCCCGGGGCTCGGAGACGACGGGGCTGCCCGTCTTGCCGAAGCGCTGGATGGCGTCCACCTGTTCGCGCTTCGCCCGCGAGGCGAGCAGCTTCATGTCCAGGGGCGGAGGATCCACCAGTTGCTTCGCGAAGCCCTTCTGGAGCTTCGCGAAGTACGGGTGCACCAGCCCGCCGGAGGCCCGCGCCGTCGCCGCCGCGTCCTGGGCCCAGCCGTCCACGCGCTGCCGCGCCTCCTCCGCCTGACGTTCCGCCAGCGCCTTCGGGTCCGGGGCCTCCCCATTGTTGCGAAGGGTCCGCCCCGTGGACGGAGGCCCCTTCAGCAGCCCACCGCCGAGCAGGCCCGGAGGCACCAGGTCGGGCGGCGGGGAGGCGCGAGGAACGTCCTGGGCCAGCGGAGGAGAGGAGGCCGGTGCATCCGGCTCCGAGGGCAGGGAGGGCCACTCCTCGCGTTGTTCAGGCGCTTGCCGGGGCGTTGACGGCCGCTCCGCGCGCTGGGCTGGCGCCTTCTCGGACGTCGCCGGAGGGGGAGGCCTCGGTCGCTCCGCGCTTCGGGGCGGCGTCTCATCCCTGGGGGCTGGTCGCTGTGCGGGAGGAAGGGGCACCGGCCGCTCCTCCGGAGGCACGACCTCCCATTCGATGGGCTTCGCTACCGCCGGGCGCCGGGCCGCCGGGGGCGGGATGCGCGACAACACGGCGAACAACGCCGCGTGCAGCAGCAGCGACACGACGAGCAGGAGGAACAGCTGGGAGCGGCGCGACACATGGAACAGCTTGCACCTCCCCGTCACAACAGTGAAGCCGCGCGGGGCGTGGGTGTTGGCGAAACACCCCTCCCTGCCTGCTCCCGGGGAGGGGCCGGCTGCCCGGCCCCCGTGCCTGTCCCTACGGCGGCGCGGGCGTCCTGAACTCCGGGATGAGCCCTCCCGTGAGACGGATGCTCTTCATCACCTTGTCGTGCGTCAGGGCGCCCACCTGGTGGAAGGACATGAGCGCGTCGATGCCCAGCGCCTCGTAGCGCTTCAGCCCCTTGCGCACCTGGTCCTGCGTCCCGACGATGAGCGAGTCCTGCCCGCTCAGCACCTCCCAGACCTGCTCGTCCGGCACGTTCTCGCCGGACATGATGCGGCCCAGGATGCGCTGCGCCTGGGACTGCGGCGCGTTCGGGTTCTTGTTGCGCACGTACTGGCCCGTCAACCCACCGCCAGCGGGGTCCTTCGCCAGGGCCTCCAGCTCCGCGGCCGTCTTCACGAAGGCGTCCTTCGCCTCGAAGAAGGTGAAGGAGCCGGCGGTGTACCAGGCCGCGGCCTTCGCGGCGCCGTTCTCCATCGCCTCGCGTTCGCTGTCCGCGCAGTGGACGAAGGTGAAGAAGGCGACCTGGTCGTTGACGAACTCGCCCACCGGCTCGCAGCGGGTGCGCAGCGCCTCGCGGTAGATGTGGATCATCTCCGCGACCTCCTCCGGAGAAGCCCAGAGCGTCACCCCCAGCGCCCCCACGCCGTTGCGTCCCGCCTGCTCGAACGAGGCCGGACTGGAGCACGCCTGCCACAGCGGAGGGTGCGGCTTGCGGTACGGCTTCGGGATGACGCTGATGTTGTTGAGCTTGATGTCCGCGCTGTCCCAGGAGACCTTGTCCTGCGTCCACAGCTTCGGAAGCAGCTCGAAGGACTGCTGCATCTGCCCGCGCGTGGCGTCAGGCTCGACGTTGAAGGTGCGCCACTCCGGGATGGTGCTGCGCGCCAGTCCCAACTGGAAGCGCCCACCGCTCAGGTGGTCGATGAAGGCCGAGCGCTCCGCGATGCGGATGGGGTGGTTGAAGCGCGTCGGCGCCAGCACCGACGAATGCCCCACGTGGAGGTTCTTCGTGCTCGTGGCGATGGCCGTGAGCATGATCTCCGGCGCGGAGCTGTAGCTGAACTCCACGGCGGCATGATGCTCCACCTGCCACCAGACGCCGTAGCCCAGCTCATCCGCCAGCCGTGCCTGCTCCAGCGTCTCCTGGATCAACCGGTGTTCGTGGTCCGGACCGGTCCAGTGCTCCTTCGGGTGCTGCATCTCCGAAAAGATGTCGAGCCGCATGTCGTCCCCTCTTTCCGCCATGGAGGCGCGTCACCCTCCAGGACGGAAAGGCCGCACCCCATGAGGTAAATTCAACTTAAGCTGTTTTTACTCAAAAAGGGAGGAGTGAAACACATGAGCACGGACTCACGGGGAATGACGCATGGGTTCAACACCCGGCGGTGGTTGCTCACGGGGCTGGCGCTGGCGCTCGCGGGCTGCGGTGCGGAGCGGGAGGACGCGGACGCTCTCCATGGCGCACAGCGGCAGGCGCTCACGACGTTGACGGCGACGGAGGACGCCTATGTCCATGAAACCAACGCCGCCTCCAACTACGGCGCGGCCACCTCGCTGTTCATCAAGAATGACGCGGGCGCGAACCGGTATGCCTTCCTGAAATTCAAGCTGACTGGGATTGCGGGTGTCACCAGCGCCCGGCTGCGCGTCCACGGAAGCGCGTCCTCCAGCACGACACTCCAGGCCTTCCAGACGGCGGATGGCTGGGCGGAGTCCTCTCTCACCTGGAGCAACAAACCCGCGGTGGGCAGCCTGGTGGGGTCCGTGGCGCTCACGACCGCGGACGCGGACTACGAAATCGACGTCACGGCCTACGTGAACGCGCAGGCGGCCGGGGACGGCACGGTATCCTTCGTGTTGCAGGAGACCGTGGGCAAGTACACCACGCTGGTCAGCAGCGAGGGCAGCGCGAACGTGCCCCAGTTGGACGTCACCCCCAGCGGTGGCGGCACGGGTGACACGCAGCCACCCACGGTGCCGGCGAACCTGACGGCCACCGCGACCTCCAGCAGTCAGATCAACCTGGGGTGGAGCGCGGCGTCCGACAACGTGGGCGTCACCGGCTATGCGCTCTACCGGAACAACGCGTTCCTGAAGAACGTCAGCGGCACGTCCGCGAGCGACACCGGCCTCGCCGCTTCGACGACCTACAGCTACGCCGTCAGGGCGCAGGACGCGGCGGGCAACACGTCCGGCAGCAGCGTCACCGTCAGCGCGACGACCCCGGGCGGAGGCGGGACGACGTGCGCGAACGCCCTGGCCTCGACGGCCGCGATCCAGGCGGCCTTGAAGAGCGCGGCACCCGGCGCCCTCCTGCTCCTCGCACCGGGAACCTACGTCGGCAACCGGTCGACCAGCGGCGACCCCGGTGGCCAGGGCCTGTTCTATTCAGGCCAGAGCGGCACGTCCGCCAACCCCATCGTCCTGAAGAGCTGTGACCCCGCCAACCCGGCCACCCTCACGGGGACCTCGGTCAAGGATGGCTCCTATGGATTCCACCTGACGGGCGACTACTGGCAGGTCCGCGACCTTCGCGTCACCCAGGCGCAGAAGGGCATCATCATCGACAACGGCAATCGCAACCTGCTGCACGGCGTGGAGGTCCACACCGTCGGGGACGAGGCCGTGCACTTCCGGGATGGCAGCTCCTACAACACGCTCCAGGCCTCGCGCATCCACGACACCGGCCTGTACCAGGCGAAGTACGGCGAAGGGGCCTACGTCGGCTCCGACGTCAGCAACCCGTACGAGCACGTCGTCGTGGGCAACGTCATCCGGACCACGGAGTTCGCCGGGGGCATCACGGCGGAGCACATCGACATCAAGGAAGGCGCGGATGGCACGCTGGTGGAGGGCTGCACCTTCCAGGGCGCGGGCATCTCCGGCGAGAACAGCGCCGACAGCTTCGTGGACGTCAAGGGCGTCAACACCGTGGTGCGCGACAACCGGGGCTACCGCCAGGGCAATCCCAAGGTGCTGGATGCCTTCCAGGTCCGCACGCACGGCACCGGCTACGCGACGGGCGAGAACAACGCCTTCTCCGGCAACGTCGTCGACCTGGACGACTCCCCGGGCTACGTCGTGTTCGCCACCAGCCAGGCCACGGGCACCACCGCCAGCGGCGATGTCCGCACGGGCGGCGGCAACCTCTACAGCAGCAACGTGAACGACTGACGCCGGGCTGAAGCAGCCCCGCGCCGTCCGGAGGGCACTGCCTTTCGAAGCATTCCTCACTGCCACAGCCGGGTGATGCTCTCGCGGATCCGAACGGTCCCCGACACCCGAAAGGTGCCGGGGACCGGGGGCAGGCTACGGGTCCTCCGGAGGCACGGTGCACGTCCACCTGCCGTTGAAGGTGCAGTAGCAGCCGCCCGTGGGCAGTCCCTCCAGACAGCAGTCGCGTGAGGCGCCCGGGGACGGGCACGCCGTGCCATTGATGAAGACACACGCATTGGCGCGCGAGCAGATGAGCGGGGGCGGCGTCGTCGGGCAGTACTGGTACACGCCGTCACACTGCACGTGAGAACCGTCAACCGCGGAGCAACTGGCGCCCTGACAGGTGAGCGTTCCCGAGGAACAGGCCGCCGAACAGGAGAGGGCGCTCGACTGCTGCCCGAATTCCTCCTGCGCCTCGCCGGACTCCATGCCGCCACAGGCCACCAGCCCCGTGACGAGCAACGCCGCGAACATTCCCAGACAATGCTTCATGGTGTGTCTCCTTCTTGAAGGGGGACGGGCTACGACAGACGCAGTCTGCACCATTCATTGCCAGGAAGTCCTGCTCAGCCCCCGACCTTATCGTCCGGCGAGCTGAAGACAGACGGCGCGCGTCGGGTCATCGACGCGCACCAGGGGCTGGGGCTCCTGTGAGAAGTCCGGCTGCCGCCAGCCCTTCGGCACGCCCGGGAAGGCCAGCACCCGCTCCAGGGTGTCGTTGAGGCGGGCGTCACCGGTCAGCAGCCGCTCCCGGTGCAGCCGGAAGGTCATGCCCCGGGCCAGCGTCTCCCAGTCCACGACGAAGGGACGCAGCAGGCGCGGGTCGAACAGCAGCGAGAACATGTCCGGGGTCGCCGGCATGGCCTGGGGTTCGGCGAGGAAGGCGCTGAACACGCGGGTCGCGGCGTCGTTGCTCCGAACGAGGGTGCCGTCGAGCGAGAGGGCCACGAGCGGAAAGGGCTCGTGCTGGCGCATCATCTGCGCGAGGGCGGCGTCGAGCTCCGGAGCGAGGGCCGCGAGCGGAGGCTCGGCGAAGCGGGGTTCGTAGCCGGCGGCCACCAGCGCCTGGTTCTGGGCCCGGAGCGGGGCGCCGAGCACCGACAGCAGGCGCAGCACCATCTCCTCGCCCGGACGCGCGCGGTTCGACTCCAGGTAGCTGATGTGCCGCGCCGAGACGTCCGTCTCCAGCGAGAGCTCCAGCTGCGAGAGGCCGCGTCGCTGGCGCCAGTACCGCAGGAGCGCGGGGAAGAGCTGACCGGTCATCGCGCGAGCATAGTGGACGGCCCCGCCGACGCGATGACCTGGGGAGGTCATTGAGCAGAGCCACGCCCCTCACGCACCGTGGGCGCCATGACACGAACGACCTGGTTCACGGTGACGGGCTGCATCGCCCTGGGAGTGGGACTCTTCGCGACGCTGCTGCCGGACCTGCTGCTCGAAGGCAAGGGCGTCGCGGCCGGGCCCGCGACGCGCATCTGGGTGCGCGAGGTGGGCGTGCTGCTCTTGTGCCTCGCGGTGATGGCCTTCTTCGTCCGGCGTCACCCCGACTCACCAACGATGCGCGCGCTGCTCGTGGGCAACGGCCTCGTGCACGTGGGCCTGTTCCCCATTGAAATCATCGCGTGGCACGAGGGCATCCTCTCCCGGCTGTCGGGCATCGTCCCCAACTCGGCGGTGCACGTCGTGCTGGCGGCGGGCTTCTTCTGGTTCGCCTCCCAGATGACGGTCCCTGGGCCCGGTGCCCTCAGCCGGTGAACGCGGCGGCGCCTGCTTCAGCGACCTGCTGGTCCTGTTCGACGGAGCCCGCGCTCACGCCAATGGCACCCACGAACTCGCCCTGCTCGTCCGTGAGCGGGATGCCGCCCGCGAAGGAGACCAGCCCTCCACTGTTCCGCTCGATGCCGAAGAGCGGTGCTCCCGGCTGGGTCAGCGGCCCCAACAGGCGGGTCTGGAGCTTCAGCGAGATGGCGGTGTAGGCCTTGCGCTGGGAGATGTCGACGCTCGCGAAGATGGAGCCATCCATCCGCGCGAAGGCCACCAGGTGCCCCCCTGCGTCCACCACGGCGATGTTCATGGGATGGCCCATCTTCTGGGCCTCCCGCTTGGCCGCGTCGATCATCTTCTCCGCGGCCGCCAGCGTCAGCTTCCTGCTCATGGGGCGTTCTCCTTCAGGGACTTCGGGGACGCGGCACGCCGCGACAACGGCGTGCCCAACGGCATGACCTTGACGAGGCGCGCGGCGTCCTGGCCCAGCAGCCGCAACACGGGAGCGCTGGCGTCGGTGACGTGCAGCACGGGCGCGTCCACCGGAAGCTGGCTGAAGTGGACGCATGCCTCGCAGCCCGCCACCGCGACGCCCACCAACAAACGGGAGCGCACCGCCGCCTCGTGTGCGGCGACGAGGAGCGGTGCGTCCGTCGGTTCGCACTGGAAGGGCACGCCCTCCTCTTCCAGGCCCGCGCAGACCTCGCGCAGGGCCGCCAGGGCGTCGCGGCGGTGCACCACCCGGACCGTGGGCCTTTCGGCCGCCTTGTCCCGCCGCTCATCCCTCACGGGCTTGCTCCGCGTGGGCGGCGACGAGCCCCGTCGCCACGGCGTTGCGAGGCCCCTCGGTGCCCCGGACATTGCCCGTCCCGCAGACGATGCCGTACTCAGCGGTGGCGTCCGCGATGAGCTCCGGGATTTCAAAGTCCAGCGCGGAGCCGCCCAGCAGCACCACGAAGTCCAGCCGCCGCAGGTTGCCTCCCGGCGCGACCTGCTCCAGGGCCCGGAGCGCGTTCACCACGAACACGCGCCGCTTCGCGTCCCGGCGGACCTGGCGGATCTTCTCCAGCGGATGGCGACACGGCACCGGCGCCAGCACGCCGTGCTCCTTCAAGGCCACCACGCGCGCGAAGGTCTCCGCGGGCAGGGGCGCGTCGAAGAACGCCACCTGACCGTTCTCCAGCCGCAACTGGAAAAGGCTCTCCACCTTGGCCAGCGGGTAGCGTTTGACGTTCTCCGCGGTCTCCTCGTCCTCCAGCCCCAGCTCGGAGGCGATGAGCCGCGTCACCAGGTCCCCGGCGCCGGAGACGTGCGTGGTGCGCACCTCGCCCTGCCCGTTCGCCAACGCCGCATCGGTGGAGCCGCCGCCCAGGTCCAGCACCGCCACCGGACGCTCCGTGCCCGGCGTGGTCAGCGCGCCCCTGAGGGCCATGTCCGCCTCCACGCCGCCCACCCGCACGCCACAGCCCAGCTCCCGCGTGAGCACCTCCGCCAGCCGCGCCATCGCGCCGTGGCGGGTGCGCACCATCGCGGCCAGGGCCACCGCGCTCTCCAGCGCGAACTCCCCCGCCAGCCCGCCCCGGACCTCCCGGGGCACGAAGGTGTCCACCGCGAGCACGTCCCGGATGTGGACCGTCTCCGGCGGGTCCCCGGTCAGCTCCGCCATGGTGTCGCGCACGCGGGCCAGCATGCCGCCCACGTTCGTCCCCGGCGCCCCCACCGCGTCCTGGAGCGGCTGCACCCGCCGCAGCAGGCGCATGATGGCCTCCGCGCCCTCCGTGACATCAATCGTCTGCCGCGTGCGCTCACCGATGAGCTCCAGCGCGCCCGCCGGGATGCGCCGGTCCGTGATGTCGCCCGCCGGCGTGCGGATGACCACCGCGGAGCGGCTGCCCACCAGCGCGCGGGAGATGGGCGCGGCCAGCCGCGTCTCCTCCGCGCTCAAACCGAAGAGGGTCGCGAGGCCATAGGGATTGGAGAGTTCGCGGAGGGTGTGCCCCGGCGGCGCGACCTCCACCGCTGCCTGCATCCCCAGGGGAACGCGGTCGATGAGGGCAATCTCATCCACGATGGGAATGGGCTGCCCCAGCCGGTTGCCGATGAGGCGCGCATCGTCCCGCTGCACCATCGCGCCCCGCACGACGACCCCGCGCGCGCGGGCGGCCTCGAGCGCCGACGCGGCGTCCTCGTAGTCCACGTCCCCGGGAATCACCACGATGACCGGGGCCGGGTCCGTCCGCTCGCCCAGCGCGTGGAAGGGCACGGTGACGCCCACGCCCAATCCCAGCCCACCGGGCGTGGCCGGATCATGGCCAATCATCGTGGACTCGGTGATGACCGTCTCGGTGAGCGTCTCCATCGCCATGCCGCTGATGACGGGCGTGGCCTCGTTGAGCAGCACCGTGTCCAGCGCCGACAGGGGACGTCCGGCCCGCGCCAGCGCGCCGCTGATGGCCTCCAACACGCCCTGGACGTTGCGGGTCGTGCCCTTGATGCCGCTGGTGCGCGCGATGCCGCCGCCCAGGTAGCGCACGCCCTGCCCGTCCACCTGCGCGATGCACGCCTCGGTGGTGGAGTTGCCGATGTCCACGCCCACGACCAGCCGCGCGGCCGGGGCGTCCGCTTGCGTCGGGGAGCCCATCGGCGTCAGCCGAAGGAGACCGCGAGTTCCAGGGGGGCGCGGCGGGCCTCAATGAACTCCGTCTCCTTGAGCTGGAGCACGGCGGCCTTGGCCTGGTAGCGCGGCCGGGCCATGAAGTCGTTGCGCACCGGAACGGGCTCCGGCGCGTCTCCCTTCGCGTAGCGCGCGGCGTTGCGGCCAATCTTGCGGAAGGTCTCCAGGTCGAGCAGCGGCGCCTGGGGGAACAGCTCCAGGCTGGACAGACGCGGCAGGTCGCGCTGGTGGATCATCGTCGTGCCCCGGGCGAGCAGCCCCACGGAGATGCCCGAACCGCTCAGGCGCGCCCCCGAGTGCGCGATGAAGGCCAGGTCCGCGCTCGACAGCACCCGCACCACGCGCGCCGACACGCCCTCCTCCTCGATGCCCGCGAGGACGCTCCGGAGCACCTCCGCCAGCGGCACGTCCACGAGGGTCCGGGTGAAGAAGCGCGCGAAGGCCGGCGACACCGCCACCACCACCTCGTCGCTCCGGGTCCCCGGCTTCGCCGGACCGCGCTCGTCCAGCGTGAGGATGCGGCCACCGGTGCCCACCGCCGGGCCCTGCCCTCCCCCCGTCGTCTCCGGGTTGTTGGCGTTGGTCGTGTAGCGCAGCCGCTTCAACTCCTCCCAACGCGCGCCCGTCGGGCGGAAGCCCGTCCCCGGTCCTGCGTAGTCATTGGGGTCGTTCACCGCGCTCAGGGGTTCGCCGTGCGCGTCCATGATGGCGGAGGTGTGCAGCAGGTCGCCGGTGACGCGCTGGCGCAGCAGGTTGAAGACGCTCTCCGCCACGTCCCGGAAGCCCTGCGCCTCCAGCGCCTTGACGACATCCAGGCCGGTGATGCCCCGCTCGGTCATGGACTGCGCCGCCTTCAGGTCCTCCACCACCTTGCGCAGCGGCAGGTCCTCGCTGCCGTGCGCGTAGGTGACGGCCTCCACCTCCGCGTCGGTG
This sequence comes from Corallococcus sp. CA047B, assembly GCF_003612065.1. Classification (NCBI taxonomy): domain Bacteria; kingdom Pseudomonadati; phylum Myxococcota; class Myxococcia; order Myxococcales; family Myxococcaceae; genus Corallococcus; species Corallococcus sp. CA047B. The sequence goes on along the minus strand of NZ_RAWD01000010.1, from coordinate 58,213 downwards.
ATGGGCGGGAAGCCGAAGGACTCGAACACCGCCTGGAGGGCCCGGGCGGCCTTCTCGCGCACGGCGAGGATCTCCTCCTCGGGCACGTGCCGCAGGCCCCCGTCCACCTTCAGGTCGCGCTGGAGCACGTTCCAGTCGTCGTAGTCGGCGGCGTCGAAGTTGGAGCCGGCGAACATGTTGTCCGCGTTGGGCACGCTGGAGTAGCCGGAGCAGACGAAGTCGGTGCCCGGCAGCAGTTGCATGAGCCCGCGCGCCGTGCGCCGCAGGTCCGAGTGCGAGAAGCTCTGGTCGTTGCCGGACGCGCATTCCAGGTCCAGCGTGCTGGCCACCAGGTTCTCCGCGAGCACGGCGCGGATGCCGGAGGGCACCGCACCGGGCACGCCGATGCAGCTGATGGAGCCGTTCTGGAGCCCCTGCACGCCCGCGCCCTTCGCGATGAGGATGCAGCGGATCTCCAGGTACAGCATGGAGCGCCCTTCCGCGTTGCCCATCTGCACCTCCGAACCCGTGCCGGAGGTGAAGCGCATCTTGATGCCGCGCGAGGCATAGGCGGACGCGAGGAAGGCCTTGGACCAGGGCGTATCATCCCCGTCCACGAACACCTTCTCCGTGCCGTACACGGAGATGGTCTCCGCGTAGGTCGTCAGGCCCTTCATGCCCAATTCCAGCTCCGTGGCCTCCTCCAGTGCACACTGCGTGAGCACGCCCGGGCGGCCCGTCTGGGCGCCAATGAGCAGCCCCAGCGCGGCCAGCGGCGCATAGCGGACGATGCCCAGCGTGGTCTCCAGCTCGGAGAAGCCGCGCAGCGCGCCCTCCGCCGCGTCGGCGGCGATCTGCAAGGGATTGTCGCGGCCGCTGGTGGCGTGCGCCTGGTTGGACGTCGTGCGGCGGGCACGCATCTTCTGCATGCCCATCATCATCTCGACGACGTTCATCGTCTTCATCACCTCCAGGAGCCGGGCGGGCGTGAGGCCCCGGGCCAGCGCGACGACCTCCGCGCGGGGCACGCGCGCGTCCACGATGCGGCGGGCGACCTCGTCCGCGGGCACCGCCATGCACTGCTCCGACGTCGCGACGTCGATGGCGTGGTCGGCGATGAATTGATCGATGAAGTCGAACTCGCTGCGCAGCCGACCGTCCATCTCCACGACAACGCCCCCCTGCACCCGGATGCTGGAGCGGGGGTCTCCGTCGCTCTCCATCGCGACCAGGCCGACCTCGGGCCACTCGTCCACGAAGCCGTCGCGGTTGACGGGCCGCGCCTCCAGGAGCTGCGTCCGAAGGGATGTCCGCTTCGTGCGCCCCGGTGCTGCCTCGGTGTGGCTGGGCCCGTTCGCCATCGGTGTTCCTCCTGGAGGGATGTCTTGGGTGTCTACCTGGGTGGGGGGTGCAGTCCTGGCGTCAGTGCGAGTCGCTCAGGATGCCGCGTCGCTCGTAGACACTGGCGGCCTCACGGACGAGCTCCGCGCTGCTCGTCGCCCCGTACTGCTCCTCCAGTTCCTTCGCGATGGCCAGCAGCTCATCGCGGGTGGAGGCTCCGGGACGCAGGGCGTTGTAGATTTGCAGGATGCGCTCGTCGGAGACGGCGGTCAGCTCGCCCGCTCGGCGGAAGTTGCTGGCCAGTTGGGTGCGCCCCACGGACTCCGCGATGCCCGCTTGCAGGTGAAGGGTCTCCGCGGTGATGCGCAGATCCTCGGACGTCACCCGGCCGTCGAGCACCGCCTGGAAGGTCAGCGCCTCCAATGTCTTTCCGGTGGGGGTGTGCAGCCGCTCCGGATGATGCTTGCCCAGGGGATAGCTCAAGGGCGGGGCGGGTCGCTGCGCATCACGGCTCATGGGCATCGCTCCTTCGAGAAGGTGTCCCTATTGGGAGGCGGAAGGCACCGCATGGAATTCGTCATGCGCCGCCCGATTCCCAATGCCACGCGCGCTTTTCTTCCAGAACCCGGCGAAACGACCAAGGATGACAGGGGCTGCCTTCCTGCTGGCCGCTTTCCCTTCCTGGGGGTCCTGATGTTCCTGGCGTCGCTGCTGTCTGTTTTCACGGGTGCGTGGCTGCTTGCCGCGACGCCGTTCACCGTCACCGTGAAGTCCGCGGGCTACTCCGCCCGCTCGGATGGAGAGACGGTCACCGTCACCCAGGTGGTCAAGAAGGGCCTGGCCGACACGGCGGGGCTCCAGACCGGGATGACACTGGTGCGCATCATCACGCCGATCCGCCGCTTCACCTCCCGCGCGCCCTTGCCCCAGCTCACCGAGGACGAGTTGCTGGACGCGTTGACGCCCCCACCGGGAGAACTCCTCCAACTGACGGTGGCGTCGAAGGATCCGAAGAAGAAGGGTCCGGGTTCCGTCTTCCTCCAGAGTCGGGAGCCAGTCCCCGACAACATGTTTCCCGTCGTGCCCCTCCCCAAGGAGAAGCTGGAGCGGCTGACCATGCTGCAGATGAACTACTACTTCGCGCGGCTCGCGCAGGCCGCCGAAGCGGAGAAGAACAAGCCCACGCTGGAAGCCGAGCAGGAGACGCGCGCGTATGTGGTGAAGGGCCAGCTCGCAGGGGTGATGGGAGGCGGCTTCACGCCCCTCCAGACCCATGCGCGGCTCATCCTGAAGGCCGACTGCCACAGCCCCCTGGAGAAGGTGGAGCTGAGCGGTGGGGCCGGTTTCCAGGCCCTCACGCTGCGGCCTGACTCCGCGAACCAGACGTACAAGCGCTTCGTGGTGGACCTTCCGCTCTGGCCCGTCCGGGACGTCGTCCAGGGTTGCGCCAGCCCCCGGCCGCCCTTCGAGCGCACCCTGAGCGTCGGCATGTCCTGTCAGGGCAAGCCCGTGCTGAAGCGGGATGTCCCCGTGAAGCTGACGGTGCACTGTGAGGAGCCCCTGCCGGGCGAAGTCACCTACGGCCGGCAGGTGCTCTACCTGGTGGACCCCTGGGAGTTCCTCGTGGGCGACACGAAGCCCCTGTTGGCGCGAGTGTCCCTCGACAAGCTCATCCCCCGGCCCGCCGAGGCCACCCTGGTGGAGCTGGATGCCGCGGGCAAGGTGAGCCGGCGCCACGCGTCGCTCCCGACGGACTCCCATGAGCAGGAGCTCAAGCTCACGCTGGACACGAAGGAGGCACGCACCGCGCGGCTCGCCGTCGAGGTGCGCTTCGCCGACGGCAGCCACTGGATGAGTGCGTCGGAGACGCGGGAGATCCTCAGCCAGGAGCAGGTGGACGCCCGGACCCGGCGGGTGGTCGAGGCCCGCGCGAAGCTGGATGCCTTCGAGAAGCGCTTCTTCGAGAAGTTCGACGACCCCTGCAAGGACCTGCCCGCGACGATGAAGTGGCTCCAGGCCCAGACCGACCTGGAGTACGCCTCGGCGGAGAAGGACGGCCACTCCTTCTCCTACAAGGTGAAGGGCGCGCTCGCCCCCCTCGCCTTCAGTTGCCACTCATGGAAGTGAGCGCCGCGCCCCCGTAGACTGGGTTCAAGGGGGCAGCACATGAGCGGTGAGGGCACACAGCCGGTGGCGGCCGTGCTGGTGAAGATGATGGATTTCCGCGTGGGCCGCGTGCTGCTGTGGACCGTGTCCGTGCTGCTCGGACTGCTGGGACTCGTGCCGGGGCCTTCCAGCGGCGACGTCCTCCGCGTCGCCGCCCTGCTCGGGGTCCTCGCCGCGGCGGGAAGCTTCAAGGCGTGGAGGGACGAGGGCGGGCGCTTCGGCCCCAGCTTTGGACTGCTGCCCCGGCTGGCCTTCGGGGCCGTGCTGTTTGGCGCCGCCGCGCTGCTGGTGTGGTGGCGCCGCCGCCGCGACCCGAAGTCCGCCGCGGCGGCGCTGTCACCGCCCTCCGCCGAAGAGGTGGACCGGTGGGCCGCCGCCGAGCTGGCCCAGGAGCAGGCGCGATGAGCACCGCCCTCGTGGAAGTGGGAGGGCAAGCCCCTCCGGTCCGCCAGCGCGAACGCATGGCGGGGATGGCCCGGGCCGGGCTGCGGGTGCTCGTGAGCGTGGTGCCTTCACTGGTGGGCTCCGGCTTCTGGGGCGCGCTGAAGGGCTTCTTCCTCTTCGGAAGCTTCGGCCTGGTGATGGCCGGCGTCTTCGTGCTGGTGCCCCGCCTGTCCGGCGCGGCGCCCACCCCTGTGTGGCTGGAGGTCCTGAGCTTCGTGCTCACGCCGCTCGCCCTGGCCCTCTCCGGAGGCTACGTGCTGATGGTCCACGCCGTCAGCGCCCGGCTCGCCCGCGAGGTGCAGGAGCGCGGGTTGATGGGCTACGCCTACGCGGTCATCAAGCCCGCCACGCTCCAGGCCGCCCGGCGCCTGCGAGGTGCCGGCGCCACCAGCCGCGAGGAGCTCACCCGCGCCATCGAGCAGTCCGTGGCGGAGCGGTTGAAGGAGGAACAAGAGGAGGAGCCTGACGCACCGCCCTCCCGCACCGAACGGCTGGAGCGCTTCCTCATGGAGCAGTCCCGCCGGGTCCTGGGCCTCATCGCCCTGCGCGCGGTGGTGACGTCGCCGGATGTCCCTTCCGCGGTGCGGGAGCTGGAGACGCTGGCCATCGACCGGCTGGAGGGCGCGCTGGTGGAGACGCTGGAGGACATGTTCTTCATCCAGAAGGTGCTCGCGCTCGGAGCGGGCGTGCTCGTCGCCGCCGTGCCGACGTTCATCCTGCTCGCGCTGTCCCGCTGAAGCCGGCGGGCCCTGGCGTCAGGGCCCCGAAGCCCGGCCGAAGTCCCAACGCGTGATGAGCTGCTTGCGAGGCATCACCGCCGCGAGCGCCAGCGGGGCCCGCGTCCAGAGCAGGTTCTCCGCGTCCTCCACCGCGCCCAGTGCATGGGGCGGCCCGGGCGTCCCCAGCACCTGCTGGGCGTAGAGGCGCGAGGGTCCCGGCTCCGTCTGGAGATAGGTGAGCCAGCCACCCTCGGGTGAGAACTCGCCCAGCTCCACCCGCTCCAGGGGCGACAGCTTCACGAGCGGTGTCAGCGTCGCTTCCTGGTCGTCCCAGGTGGCCCGCCAGACGCCGCTCACATCCCGGTCCTTGTCCTTGTCCGAGGAAGGCAGTCCCGCGACGGTGAAGACCGCCAGCGGCTGGGTGGGATGCAGCCGCAGCTCGTCCAGGCGCAGGCCGCCGGAGCCCGCCAGGAGGACGGCCAGGGCGCGCGCCAGCGGATGGTCCAGGGGCCCGTCCAGCGCGGGGCCGTGCACCTGCACCTCGTTGTCCTTGCGCAGGACGAGCACGCCCGCGCCCGCGTCCCAGACGAAGCCGCCGTCGTGGCCCATCTCCCGCTCACCCACGGTCTTCGCCTTGGGCCCGCTCAGGTCCAGCACGCGCAGCCGGAAGTCCACGCTTCCGGTGTTCAGGTAGTTCTTCAAATCCCGTATCAGCACGGCGATGCGGCGCGGCTCCACCGACAGCCACCGCGCGCCCACCGGGGTTTCATCCATCTTCCTGGCGGCCATGTGCATCTGGTGGCGCTGCTGCGTCAGGTCGTAGACGACCAGCAGCCGCGTCTGCAGGTAGGCGCAGGCGTCGGGAATCACGGCGGGCGAAATGGCCTGGAGGTCTCCGCCAGACACCTGCGGCAGGTAGCCCTTGTCCACCCGGGACGTCTGGGCGGAGTCCGCGCCCAGCGTCAGCATGCGCAGCGTTTCGTCGAAGAGGATGACGGCCGCGGCGCCGGGCCGGGGCGTAGGCATCACCAACGCCAGTTGCTCCGACGTCACCGGCAGCGGGTAGCTCCGGGCGGCCGACGGGAAGGGCAGGCTCTGGCTCAGTGTGAGGGGCACGGGAGGCATTCAGGCTCCAGGATGACGTGTCACGACGTGGGCACCACGTTCACGAAGCGGACCTGATCCTCGTAGAGCAGCCCCTTGTCATCCCCGGGAGCGTTCTCCACCTTCTCCAGCACGGCCGCCAGGTTCTTGAGGATGGGATGGTTGCGCATCATCCGCTCCTGCGTCTTGGCGAAGTGCTTCTTCTTCTCCTTCTCCGTCAGCGCCTTTGTCTCCACGAAGGCCTCAATGCCTTTCTTGAGGTTGTCCGCGATGACGGGCAGCCCGTAGAAGCGCATCGGATTCACCACCGCGAACTGGTAGAAGAGGTTGATCTTCCGGGGTAGGTTGAGACGCTCCTCGACGAGCGCCAGGCCCTTGAGGGTCTCCTCGTACCACTTCGAGTACTTCTTCTTGGACGCGAGGATCATGTACCAGTCGGTGCCGAACATGATCTTCGTCAGCATGTGCTTCTGCTCGCAGACCTTGGCCAGCCCCTCCCACATCAAGGGAAGCTTCTCCTCGCGCTCCAGCTTCTTGAAGGCCTGCGCCTCCTTCTTCGAGCGCTCCGGAGACGGCATCAGCGGCTCCAGCAGGGGCAGGTACGACAGGTCCGTGTGGAAGTTGTCGTACTTCTTGCAGAGCTCGATGATGGACGTCACCCAGTTCTTCTCGTAGGGCACGTCGTCCTCGTCGAAGCACTTGCCGTTCTCGTCCTTCAGGTAGTGCCACCACAGGCACCGGTCCGAGGCGAAGTGGGCCAGACACAGCTTGAGCTTGTCGTGGCGCTCCAGCAGCGGCCGCCACGCCTCCGGGTGCAGGTGCTTCTCCTTGAAGTACTTCAGGCGCAGGGGCGGATCCTGGAGCATCTTCTGCGTGTCGCCTCCGGCGCGTGCGAGCCGCGCCGGCATGTCCTCGTGCATGCGGACGACGCGAGCGGCCTTCTCATAGGCCTCGCCGGTCTCATCCATCGCGGCCCGCGCGTCGTTGTATTCGCCGTAGGCCTTCCAGTATTCGGGATCGGTCGGCAGCATGGAGATGGCCGACAGGTCTGGCGCGAGCGTTCCGTACTGATTGTACAGATGAGGGTCCAGCGGCAGGCTGTGCTCGGCGCAGTAGTCCTCGAAGGTCTTCTCCTTCTGGGAGAAGGTCTCCTTCGCGTCCAGGTACGTGCCGCGCTTCTTGCGCGCGTCCGCGTAGGCGTCCTTGTCCGCCTGACTGAGCGCACCCGCCGCGGCGGGATCCAATTCGATGTAGAGCTTGCGGTCGTGCGTGAAGTGACCGCTCGGGGTGCAGTGGTTCATGATGGGCACGCCCTCCGCCGCGCACTTCGCGAAGAACTCCGCCAGGGCCGGCACGTTCGGATCCGTGGGCTGGTAGGCCTGTGACGTGTACATCTTGAAGCCCGCGAACATGCCCGCCTGCGTCTTCGTGGCCAGCTCCGCGAAGGGCTTGCTCCAGTCAGGAGAGAGTGAAGCCTCCGGGAAGGCCTTCTCCTTGCCCGTCCACTGCGAGAAGCGGCGCGGCTCGTAGTGATACATGGGGATGAGCCGGAACGGGTGCTCGGCGCACGCCGTCTTCGTGGCCAGGACCTGCGCGTTCCAGGGCTCGAAGATGCCCCACTCAGCGGGGTGGGCGGCGCCCAGGTCGGGCCGCTCGTCGACGTCCCCCGTGAGGCGTGTGCTGAAGGTGTAGTAGGAATCTCCGCCGTCGGGAGGCTCCACCTCCGTGTAGACGCTCTGGCCCTTGTAGCCATCCAGATGGCACAGGTCCATGTCCATGGTCAGCACGATGGACATGCCCAGGAAGGACGGCTCGCAGTCGCGCAGGTGCTTCGTCGCGTCGGACTTGCGGAACACGGAGAACACGCTGTCGTTCTGATCGACGGTGTCCCCGCCGATCTTCAACGTCTTGCGCGGGGACCAGCCCAGGAAGGGTTGGAACCACCGGACGATGAGCAGGCTGCCCACGCCGTTGAGGAACTTGCGCGAGCTGGCCGGCGACAGGATGCCGCCCACGCGCGGCTCCAATTGCGTGTAGTACGCCACCGGGAACGGCGTGCAGTTGCCGCTCATGATGTGCATGTGCGCGTCGATGACGACGGGCGGCAGCGGCAGCTTCTCCGACGCGAGCAGTGAGGCGCTGGAGCCGCCGGGCAGCTCGATGAAGGCATCCGGGATGGTGACGCTGTCCCCGGGCTTGATTTCATTGGGCCCGCGCTTGCCTCTCAGGGACTCATTGGACTTGTGCTCGTAGATGTTCTTCCAGTCACTGAAGCCAAACAGCGAGGCGAGGCCCTGGGGCGTGTCGCCATCCTGGACGGTGTAGTTCTTCATGGTGTCCTCGGGTGCGCTTCAGCTCTTGGAGATTCCCGCATCCAGGTCGGGGAAGGAGATGCGAAGCGGGCCGGGCGGGATGTCCTTCAACTTCGCCTTGCCGCTGCCATCCAGCGTGCCCTTCTGCACGGTGCCGTCTGGCAGCTCCGCCTCGAAGGCCACGTTGGAGAGCGCCTTGCCGTCCGGCCCCTTGAGCTGGAGGTCCATGGGCGCGGGCTTCTCCTGCGTGAGCTTCTCGATGTCCTTGAGCTTCGCCTTCTTGTCCTTGAGCGAGCCGGAGCCTTCCATCTTCACCTTCGCGCCCTTGAACTTCACCTCGGAGCCGTCGACGGTGAGCGTCTTCGCGAAGAGCTTCACCGCGCCGGACTTCTCCATGTCGAGGATGAGGTGGTCACCCACCATCAGCGAGAAGCGGTCCGCCTTCAGCCCGAACGTCTTCGCGAGCCACGCCGTCGCCTCCTCCACCTTCACCTGGGAGTCCGCCCCGGCCTGCTCGCCCAGGTCCTTGCCAACCGTCACGGTCAGCTGCTTCTTCGCCTCCGTGACGAAGTCCCCGCCCACCTTGCGCGAGCTGTCCCCGCCCACGGACTCCTGCCGCGTGCCAATGACATACTCGGTGGAGGCGCCGCCAATCTGGAGCGAGCGCAGCCCCCCCGTGGCCTCGTTGTACGCGAGCGCCACGTTGACCAGCGAGGCCCCACCGATGGTCTGCGCCCGCGCGGCGCCCACGTCCATCATCGCGCCCTGCGCGACGAAGACCGTCTCCTTGCCGCCCACCGTCACCGCCTGGTTGCCTTCCACCGTCTCGTCGTGGCTGCCCTGGGTGGTGCTGGTCCGGTCCTTGTGCACCTGGAGCGTCTGATGGCCCTCGACGACGCCCACGTCGTCCTTCTTGACGAAGAGGAACTGGTTGCCCTCCACGGTGCGCGCCCGGTCCTTCTTCACCAGCAGGTCCTCGAAGGCCCGGACCTCCTGGTCCTTGTCGTTCTCCGTGACCAGGTCCTGGTCCTTCTGCGCGTGGTGGAAGACCTCCTCCTGGCCCTTGGCGTCCTCGAAGCGCAGCTCGTTGAAGCCGTCGCTGCCCTTGCTGGAGGCGCTCTTGTGGGTGCTCTTCGTCTTCTCGTCCGGCAGCGCGTAGGGCGTCGCGTTGGCGCCGTTGTAGACGGAGCCCGCGACCAGCGGCCGGTCGGGGTCCCCCTCCAGGAAGCGCACCACCACCTCCTGCCCGATGCGCGGCAGGACGAGCGCGCCCCACGCGGGACCGCCCAGCGCCTGGCTGGTGCGCACCCAGCAGGACGCCTTCTCATCCCGCTGGCCGTCCCGGTCCCAGTGGAACTGGACCTTGATGCGGCCGTGCGCGTCGGTGTGGATCTCCTCGCCGGCCGGGCCCACCACCTGCGCCGTCTGGAGCCCGGTGATGCGGTGCCGGGGCGTGAGCCGCCGGGGACGGAAGGGCACGTTGGCGGGCATCACCTGGAACTGGTTGCGGTACAGCCCGCCCAGGGCCTCGCGGCCTCCGTGGGTCTCCGGCTGGCCGCCGTGGTGGCGCACCGTCACCACGACGTAGCGGCCCTCGTGCGTGCCGTCGTCCTCCACCTGCAACAGGTGCCCGGAGGTGAGGCGGGGACAGATGCCCTCCCCTTCGAGCGTGAGCGCCGCCTGGGTGGCCTCCTGGACGCGCACCCGCGCCGCCGCCTTGCCCGTGCCCGCGGCCACGTACCCGCCGGGGTAGTCGTACACCTCCAGCGCCTCCATCCCTTCGGAGGACTTCGACTTGCCGGACACGTCCAGCGACGGCTTCTCGAAGTCGAAGTCCTTCAGGTGCACCGCGCCGGGACGCAGCCTGCGCACGCGTCGCAGGTCCGTCAGGTATTCGCCCGTCTCCACCCGGCCGTCCTCGTCACGCAGGGGCAGCGCGGCGCCACCGGGCGGCGCCTCATGGACGCTGGGGGCATCCCCGAGCACCAGGACGTGCCCCTCCTCGGAGTGCTCGAAGAAGTAGAAGATGCCCTCCCACTCCATCAGGCGACTGAGGAAGTCGAAGTCCGTCTCGCGGTACTGGGTGCAGTACTCGCGCGGCGCGTGGCTTTCGTGAAGGCTGACGCGCACCTCCACCTTCGCGGAGGTGAGGACGTCCTTGAGGATGTCCGGCACGGACTTCCCCTGGAAGATGCGGCTGCGCTTCACCTGCGTGAGGCGCCACAGCGCGGGCACGATGCGCGCGCGGTAGCGCCAGCGGCCGTCGCGAAGCCCCAGGGACTCCACCGTGCGCACCATCCCGTGCACGTGGCGCGGCGTCCCGCCCGGCTGGGTCACCGTCAACAGGGCCTCCGCCCCCACCAGGGGCGCGGTGTCCAGGGACTCGGGCGCCAGCGGCGCGAAGTCCACGCTGAAGTCGAAGAGGCGGCTCAGGCCCTCCTCGCCCTTCAACCGCTCCACGACCAGTGAGTCAGCCTCGAGGGCTCCCACCCGCAGGGTGAAGGCGGGTGATTTGGCGTTGGGCATGGACTTCCCCCGTCAGTGCAAGGCTTGCGACCGAAAGGGCTACCATACCAGGAGTGTGCAAGCGCTGCACCGCGAGGCCGTGAAAAGAATTGCCCTCCGGAGGGTGGGAGGTTGGGGTCGGATGTGGATGGCTTCGGCCCGGGGCCGCTACCGCCCGAGCCGGGCCGCCAGCTCCAACCGGGCCGCGACGGCCAGCGCATCCGCGCGGTTGTTCTCCACGTCATCCGAGTGGCCCCGCACCCAGTGCCAGGACACCTCGTGGGTGCGCACGGCCTCCAGCAATTCGCGCCACAGGTCCGCGTTGGACACGGCCTTCTTGTCCGACGTGCGCCAGCCGTTGCCCTGCCACTTGTCCAGCCACTTCGCCTCGAAGGCGTTGCACACGTACTTGGAGTCGGTGAACACCTGCACGCGGCACGGCATCTTCAGGGCCTTCAACGCCACGAGCGCCGCGGTCAGCTCCATCCGGTTGTTGGTGGAGTCCGCCTCCGAGCCCTGGAGCTCCTTGCGGTAGGACTTCCGCTCCGGGGCGATGAGGATGGCCCCCCAGCCGCCCAGGCCGGGGTTCGGCGAACAGGCGCCGTCGCAGTAGATGTGGACGAGAGGGAGCGACATCGAACGCGCACCCTACCCCGGGGCTCAGGGGATGACGATGCGCGAGTGCAGGCCCCGGCCGTCGTAGGCCGCCGCGCCGCAGCGGGCATGTGCCCAGTCCCCATTCACCGCCGAGCAGATGCGGAAGGCCTGGATGTTGGAAGGGGCCACGTTGATGCCCGGCGTGTCGCAACGCCCCTGGTAGGTCCAGGCCAGGCTCTTGTTGACGGACGCCACGCCGATGCAGGGGCCAATCCACGCGCCGGTGTCCCGCCGCTGCACGTCGATGGAGTACTGGGCCGGGGTCTGCAGCTCGTTCCACTCCAGGTCCACGAACGGCGTGAAGCCCCCCGGCAGCTCCAGGGAGACGTCGTCGGAGATGCCGTCATACGCCTTCTCCACGAAGGCCCCCCAGGCGCCGTTGATGGCGTAGAAGATGCGGAAGGCGGCGATGTCCCCCTTCGTCACCACGCGGTCCCCCGCGCTGCGGCACACGCCGTCGAAGACCGTCTTGTTGGACTGGCCCAGGAGCGCCACGGAGCTGCACGGCCCAATCACCGACCCGTCCCGCAGGACGACGTCCAGCGAGTAGCTGTAGCCGTTGAGCTTGTTCCAGCGGACGCTCACCTGATTGAGGGAGGTCATCGCGCCGTCGGGCTTGAAGCCGACGCGCTGCATGTACGTGCTGCGCGAGGTGAGGTTGCCCGCGGTGTCGAAGGCGCCGACATGGAAGACATTGAAGTACTCCCCCCGGCGCTCGACGATGACGTTGTGGCCGTGGCTCTGCACCAGCTTGCCGGCGGAGTTGCGCAGCGGCAGGGACAACCGCCGCACCGCGCGCGCCCGCGTGAGCTGGGGAATGGAGTCCGCCATCACGTAATACATGGCGTACTGGCTGTTGTACCAACCGCCGCTGAAGAGCAGGTAGTAGATGCCATTGCGCTTGAAGACCTCCGGGGCCTCGTTGATGCCCTCCTCATGGGCAGGCGTCGCGAACACGGCCGGGCCCGCGTGGTTGTAGACGGTGCCCGGGGCCGCCATGTTGAAGGAGGAGATGTTGTTGCCCCGGTCGAACCAGACATAGAAGAACCAGCGGTCCGCCACGTCGTTGTACGTCGCCGAGTCGATGCGGATGTTCCGGTTGCAGCCCTGCGGCAGGCAGCCCGTCGCGGTGGAGGTGCGAGGCCACGTCGTGTTGGCGTTGAGCGGCTGGGGCGCGCCGAAGTTCAGGTTCAGGTCGGGCGCCGTGGCGACGAAGGTCGTCACCTCCTGGCCGGCCGGTGGGCACGCCGCGCCGTTGGGCACCCGGTGCGCGGAGAAGTGGAGCTGGTAGGCACCGTTGGACTTGTTGAGGTCCGGCGCCCAGAGGAAGCAGTAGTCGTAGGTCGGATCCGCCGCGGACGGATTGTAGTCGCGCTTGAAGCGGAACGCCGTGAGGTCGTTCGACTCGTAGAGCGGCAGCACCACGCCGTTGCCCGTGCCGGTGAGGAAGAACAGGTCGTCGTTCTCCTTGTAGACCTCCGGGTCCGCCAGCCATGGCATCACCAGCGTCCGCGCGTTGTCACCGGCCGCCAGCGCCGCGCTTGAAACCTCCTCCGGCGCGGGGACCGTCCCGCCTCCACACCCGACAACCCCCGCGAAGAGCGTGGACAGCCACCCGACGACACGAACGGTCTTCATGAGCCCTCTCCTTCAAACCAATATTTCTGGAATTTCTAGAAATATCAGGAAGAAGGCAAGAGGGCGGAGTCAGTCATCCCGCTTGGGGGACGGAGGCATCTCCGTGTTGTAGATGTTGATGGAGCCGTCATCGATGGACTTCTTCGACCCGAACACCATCGTCTGCACATTCGGCGGGAACACGGGGCTGGGGACGTGCATGCCGGACGCCTTCCAGTAGTGCCCGAAGGCGTTGGTGGGGAGGATGAGCTTCGTCCCCAATGTGGTCGCCGCATCCTCCAGCACCATGGAGCAGGTGCGGCAGGGGGTCTTCACGCCGCCCACGAACGCGGGGAGCACCTCGCTCAGGAGGCCCGCACCGTCGAGCGCCATCAGGATGGGATGGAAGAGCTCCTCGGCGTGGATCTTCTTCTTCGTGAAGTAGGTGTCGCCCTCGCCCTTCGTCTTCTTCTTGGGCAGGACCACGTAGACCTTGCCGCTCACCACCGGGGACTCCACCGACCAGTGCTTGAAGCCGTCCTGGGTCGCGCTCTTCGCGACGACCAGTTCCTCGATGTCCGTGGCCGCGAACTTCAGCGACCGCTGGATCTCCTGGAACACGTACTCCCACTTGAACCGGAAGTAGTCCGGGTATTTCTCACTGCCGAACTCGGCCTGGTACACGGGGAGCTTCTCCGTGTGCTCCTTGCCGAAGTTGCGCATCGCCGTCTTGTAGCCCCCTGTCAGGGTGCCCTTCAGGTCGACCTTCGCCAGGAAGGCCTTGACGGAGCCTTCCGTCTTGAGCGCGGCCAGCAGGCTGGTGGAGAACGTGAGGTTGTTCGTCGACAGGAAGAGCGAGCCGTTGGCCCACAGGGCCTGGAGCTCCACCGGGTTGTTGCCATCCCCGCCTCCGTTGAACTCCACCACGTACAGCAGCGAGCAGAGCCTGCGCAGGAAGGAGTTGGGGCCCAGCTCCCGGTAGTCCCACGGGAGGCTCCGGTCCGCGAGCTTCGCCGCGTTGACGACCGTGGGCGCCGACTTGTTCATCTTCGGGTAGACCGTCGTGCCCACCGTCTCCTCCGAGGTCAAGTCGTCGCGGTACCGCTTGAGGGCCACCACCGTCCCATCGTGGAGCTCGGTCTTCAGCGGGTTCCGCTTGTCCGACAGCGCCCCGTTCTTCGTCTTGAACCTCTCCCGGAAGCGCTTCTTCTCCTGGTACGTGGCCTCGCTCCTCGCCAGGTGCGCGTTGGGGTCCGTGGGTCCGAAGACGAACGCACGGGGGAGCTTGTCCGCGCTCTCCAACTCGAGGGCCAGGTTCGGCTTCTTGTGCGAGCCGCCGCGGAACCCCTCCTCCAGCGCTTCCAATTCCAGCGCCGTCGTGTCGTCGTAGAGGTCCAGGTCGTCCCATTCGCGCTTGCCCAGCACCCCCAGCTCCTTGCGCTTCGCCATCCGCGCCGGCTTGCCTGAGACCTGCGGCTTGACGATGAAGACCGCGTCCGACTTGTGGCACTTCATGCACACGGGCCGGGCGCCCTTGAGCGTCGGGTAGTCGTCCGCCGTGCACATCCCCGAGGTGCGGTCGCACCGCCGGCAGTGCCAGGTGAAGTAGTTCACCGACCGCGTCTCGACGATGCTGCTCCCGTGCTTCGTGGAGCACGGTACGCACTTGGGGACCGCGCCGGGCCGTTCGCTCTCCGTGAAGAGCTCACTGACCTGCTTGCAGGTCTTGCATTCGAAATAGAAGAACATCGGTCTCCAAATGCTCCCCGCGTGGGTTCGGCCCCGTCAAGCCGGCGGCCCCCTGGAAGCCCTGCCCGCCCGGAGGCCTGTCGCGGGACGGACGACCTTTGACGCTCCGGCCGCGATCCGCTATACCCACCGCGATATTGATTATCAAAATCATTTGATATCAGTAGCCAGCCTGGATTGAACGACCCCGTGAGCACCTCTCCCCGGCGTTTCCCTCCCCTTCTCGCGGCCGTTGGCGGCGTCGCGGTCCTCGGGCTCGCGGTCTTCGGTCTGCGCGCCTCGCGTTCCTCCACGCCAGTCCCGGAAGCGGCCGTGCCTGCGGCGTCGGCGCCCTCCGCGGGCCGGACCTTCACCCACGGGCAGGGCAGCACCGTGGTGGCGGAGCATCCGAAGCAGGTGGTGGTGTTCGACCTGGCCGCGCTGGACACGCTGGACGCGCTGGGCGTGGACGTCCAGGGGGTGGCCGGCGAGTACTTCCCCGGGCAGTTGGCGAAGTACGGGGACGCGAAGAAGTACCCCCGGTTCGGGACGCTGTTCGAGCCCGACTACGAGGCCCTGAGCGCCGCGCGGCCCGACCTCATCATCACCGGAGGGCGCTCCAGCGCGCGGTACTCGAAGCTGAAGGACATCGCGCCCGCCATCGATCAACCCACGGACGACGCGCACTACCTGGACACCATGACGGCCAACACGGAGCGGCTGGCGGCGGTGTTCGGCAGGGAGGAGAAGGCCCGGGCCCTCCTGGCGGACCTGCGCCAGTCCATCGAGGCCCTGAAGAAGACCACCGCGACGCGGGGCCGGGGGCTCGTCGTGCTGACCACGGGCGGGCGGATGACCGCCTATGGCCCGGGCTCCCGCTTCGGGGTGCTGCACGAGGGCTTCGGCATCCCGGCCGCGGCCCCAGCGCTCAAGGCGTCCCTGCATGGGGAGGCCATCGGGTCTGAGTTCATCCTGGAGACCAACCCGGACTGGCTGTTCGTCATCGACCGCGACGCGGCCATCGGCGAGGGGGGCGGCGCCCAGCGGCTGCTCGACAACGAGCTGGTGCGCCAGACGGCGGCCTGGAAGCAGGGACAGGTCGTCTACCTGGAGCCGGCCAACACCTACCTCATTGGCGGAGGCATCCAGTCGGTGCGGCGCCTGATGGAGCAGATTTCGGATGTCTATGCGCAGCCTCGACAGCCCTCCGCTCCCTGAGTCGGGCACCTTCGACAGACGCGCCCCCCACCGCTCCGCCGTGGTCCCGGAGCCGGCGCTCGCCGTGCCGCGCCTGCTCGTGGCGGGCCTCGTCGTGCTGGTGCTCGCCGGGCTCAGCCTGCTGATTGGCGTCAGCCACGTGTCGTGGGACACGCTCTTCGCGGCCGGAGGGGATGACCGGGCCGTGCAGGTGCTGGTCATCAGCCGCGTGCCGCGCACCCTGGCCCTGATGCTTTCGGGCATGGCGCTGGGCGTGGCCGGCCTCATCCTGCAGATGCTCGCGCGCAACCGCTTCGTGGAGCCCTTCACGGCGGGCACCGCGGAGTCCGCGAGCCTGGGCATCCTCGCCGTCACCGTGCTGGCGCCCGAGCTGCCCGTCCTGCTCAAGACGCTGGTGGCCGCGGGCTTCGCGCTGGCGGGCACGGCGCTGTTCCTGCTCATCCTGCGGCGCATCCCGCTGCGCTCGGCGCTCGTGGTGCCGCTGGTGGGCCTGGTGCTGGGGGCCATCTTCGACGCGGCGACGACGTTCTTCGCCTACCGCTTCAACCTGCTCCAGTCGCTGTCGGCCTGGACGACGGGGGACTTCTCCAGCGTCATGCGCGGGCGCTATGAGCTGTTGTGGAGCGCCTTCGTCCTCACGGGCATCGCCTACGTCGTCGCGGACCGCTTCACGGTCGCCGGCATGGGTGAGGCCTTCACCACCAACCTGGGCCTGAACCACCGGCGCATCGTCGCGCTGGGGCTGGCCCTGGTCGCGATGGTCACCGCCGTGGTGGTGGCCACCGTGGGGATGATTCCTTTCATCGGACTCATCGTGCCGAACCTGGTCAGCCTGATGCTGGGCGACAACGCGCGGCGCTCCATCCCGTGGGTGGCGGTGATGGGCGCGGGCTTCGTGCTGCTCTGTGACATCGTCGGGCGGGTGGTGCGCTACCCGTATGAGATTCCCGTCGGCACCGTGGCGGGCGTGGTGGGCAGCCTGCTGTTCCTCCACCTGCTGCTGCGGCGGGACGCCCGTGTGGGCTAGCGCGCTCAAGCCCGAGGGCCACGAGCGGCGGCTGCTCCTGCTGGGGGGGCTGGCCCTGCTGTGCGTCGTCGTGTTCATGACCCTGGGCGCCCAGGGCCGGTGGGACTTCGTGCTGCCCTTTCGCGGGCGCAAGGTCGCGACGGTGGTGCTGGTGGCCTACGCCATCGCGGTCTCCACGGTGCTGTTCCAGACCGTGACGGAGAACCGCGTGCTGACGCCGGCCATCATGGGCTTCGACACGCTCTACGTGCTGCTGCAGACGTGCCTGCTCTTCTTCCTGGGCTCCACCGCGGTGGCGTCCCTGGACGTGCGCCTGCTGTTCGCGGTGGAGGTCACCGTCATGGTGCTCTTCTCCGGCGTGCTGCACCGGTGGCTGTTCTGGGGCGGGCGCCGGAGCATCCACCTGCTGTTGCTCACAGGCGTGGTGCTGGGCGTGCTGTTCCGCAGCCTGTCCACCTTCCTCCAGCGCGTCATCGCGCCCAGCGAGTTCGCCTTCCTCCAGGACCGCTTCTTCGCCAGCTTCAACAACCCGGATCCGGACCTGCTCGCCGTGTCGGCGGTGGTGACCGTGGGGGCCTCCCTCCTGGGCCTGGGCCTGCTGCGCGCCTGCGACGTGCTGGGGCTGGGCCGGGACCTGGCCATCAACCTGGGCGTGGACCACCGCCGCACGGTGTCGCTCCTGCTGGTGGTGGTGGCGGTGCTGGTGTCGGTGTCCACGGCGCTGGTGGGGCCGGTGACGTTCTTCGGCCTGCTGGTGGCGAACCTGGCCTATGGGCTGGTGGGCTCGCACCGGCACGTGCACATCCTGCCCGCCGCCGTGTTCCTCGCGGTGATTGGCCTGCTGGGCGGGCAGTTGCTGCTGGAGCAGGTCTTCTCCTTTGGCGCCAACCTGCGTGTCATCATCGAGTTCCTGGGCGGGCTGATGTTCATTGCCCTGCTCATGCGAGGTGCCCTGCGATGATCGAGGCCCGGAACGTCTCCCGCCGCTACGGAGACACCCTGGTGGTGGACGACGTCTCCCTGCGGATCCCCGAGCGCGGCGTCACGTCCATCATCGGGCCCAACGGCGCCGGCAAGTCCACCCTGCTGTCGATGATCAGCCGGCTGTTGCCGCTGTCCTCGGGCGTGGTGCTGGTGGACGACCTGGACGTGACGAAGACGCCCGGCGACGCGCTGGCCCGGCGGCTGGCCATCCTGCGCCAGGACAACCACCTCACCGCGCGGCTGACCGTGCGGGACCTGGTGACGTTCGGCCGCTATCCGCACTCGCGGGGGCGCCCGACGGTGGAGGACCGCGCCTTCGTGGAAGGGGCCATCCACCACCTGGGCCTGGAGCCCATCGCCCACCGCTTCCTGGACGAGCTGTCCGGCGGCCAGCGCCAGCGCGCCTTCGTGGCGATGGTGCTGTGCCAGGACACGCACTATGTGCTGCTGGATGAGCCGCTCAACAGCCTGGACATGAAGCACGCGGTGTCCATGATGCAGGAGCTGCGGCGCGCGGCGGACGCGCTGGGCAAGAGCGTCATCCTGGTGCTGCACGACCTCAACTTCGCCTCCTGCTACTCCGACCACATCATCGCGATGCGCGAGGGCAAGGTCGCCTTCCAGGGCAACGCGGAGCAGCTGATGCGCACCGAGGTCCTGCGCGGCATCTACGACCTGGACATCGCCATCCACCAGCTCGACGGGAAGTGGATCGCCGTCCACTACCGCTGAAGCCCCCGAAGCCGGGAGGGCTCAGCTTCGCGCGAGCACCACCGGCTCGGGTTCCCCCAGCCACGACAGCTCCAGGGCCGGCTCCGGCGCGGTGGGCTCACGCGCCGAGGCGGGACCTGAACGGACTCAGGGCGCGCAGTAACGAAGCGACTTGAGGGTGTGGGTGGGCGGGTCGTCCGTGGCGGTCATCAGGAGGGCGCCCATCCACTGATCCGGCAGCTCGTGCATCAGCACCCACTCCTGCTGTCGATGCAGGGGCAGCAGACCCGGTCCCGGGGTCCAGTCCGTCACGACGCCCGCCGGGCTTCGCCCCCAGAGCCGCCCCTGCCCGTTGTAGAGGGAGCCGTTCGGGAGGCTGTAGTCGTACTGCACGGAGAGCCAGGTCGCCTGGAGTCCGCGCGAGGTCATCGTGGCACTGAACCACGGGGCCTCACCCGGGGCCGTCGTCATCCGCTCCACCAGGGTCTCCGGAGCACCGTTGTCGAAGAGGGCGCGCACGCGCAGCAACTTCCGGTTCCCTCCAGACACGTCCCGCAGGAGCAGGATGGGCTCACCCGGGATGCCCTCGGCCACGGGGTTCTCCCGAAGGAGCACGGGCATGGGCGAATACCCTACGGACAAGGTGCGCCCCTCCCCCATAGGCGACAGGTCGCGGTCGTAGCGTCGCAAGCGGATGACCGCGTTCTGTTCGAAGCCGTGGTCCTCGACCGCCATCACCAGGAAGTTCCCGCCGTCCAGGGCCAGCACGGCGGGGGCAAACAGGGCGCTGTCTTGCGATTCCCTCTGGAACAGGACCTGGGGCGTGACCCGCACCTGCCCGGAAGGGTCCGAGACCGAGCCCAGGAGTTCATGGGCCATACCGCTGACAGGATGGTCCGACGTCCAGACCGTCAACACCCGGGAACCGTCCACGGACACGCCCGCTCGGGTCGGTACGTACCGCGCGGGCTGCTCGAAGAGGATGGCGTCCTCCCTCCCGCCCTCAGGCCGGACGACGGGGACACCCTGTTCATCGAGCTGCATGAGGTGCCCCTGTGTGGAGGCTGCCGTCGCGCCCGCCGTGACATAGAAGAGCGCGGGCCCTCTGGATGTGCGCACCAGTTGGGTCACCGTCGCCGGGATGAGGCCCGTCTCCACCTCCACATTGGTGGTCGCGACCCGGGCCAGGGCCGTATCCAGCCGGAAGATCTGGATCCGTCCCTGAACGTCGGACGCAGCCACCAGGAAGCCGCCCTCCACGGCCAGGCTGTCCACCATCGACGTGTACGGGGTCCATCGCAGCGAGGCCACATCCGTCCACGTCGAGGGGTCCGTCACCCCGTCGCAGTCGTTGTCCAGCCCGTCACAGCGCGTCTCCTTGTCCTCGTAGGCCGTCCCATAGGAGCGGGCCGTGCAGACCGCTTCGGGCACGCCGTCCACCAGCGCCCGCTTCGCTCCCGCGCAGAGGCCCTGCGTGCGCTCACACGGCAAGGGCTCCGGCACGCCCGCATCGCCGGCCCCTGCATCGGGCAACTGAGCGATGGGCCCCGGGGAGGAATCACAGCCTCCCAGCAGCAGGCCCCCCACGACGCAAATCATCGCCCACGTCCGGCCTGACGACTTCATCCGCTCTTGCATGGTCCCCTCACGGACGCCCGCCCCCATCCAGGGCGCCACCGCGTACAAGGCTATCCAATTCCTGGCACCAGCAGCCACCCACGCCGCGTGCAATGCCAGAAGGCCCTCCAGGCGTACGAGGAGTTCCTCCCCGGCACTCATCCGCGCAGGCGCCTTCGCATCGCGTCGCATGCGTCCTTCGCTTCCTTCAGGCCCACGCCGTAGCGGTCCCTGTAGAGCTTGACGGCTTCAATGAGCTTGTCGTCGCGCAGGGCCTGCTCGATGTCCGCATCCCCTTCCACCGCTCCCGACGGAGCGCGCCCGAAGGGATGCCGCTCCGCGATGAGCGCCTCCACGGAGTCCTTGGCCTCCTTCAGGCCGACCCCGTGTTGCTCGCGGTACAGCTTGATGGCGTTGATGGTCTGGTTGGCGTCGATCAGCGCCTCGATGCGAGCCTGGAACACCTCCGGGGCCAGTCGGGACGGCGCGACCACGGGCGGCGGATCCAACGCCTGCTCATCTCGGGAGGAGCCCTCACGGAGGCGACGTTGCAAGAACGCCAGGGCGCCCCCGGCGAGGAGCGCGACAAGAATCCATCCGATGAGGGTCAGGGACATGCCTCCAAGCATAGTCGGAAGGGCCTTCACGCAAGGGGTGAAGGCCCTCCGGACGTGACCTGGGACCGCGCTGCGAGGCCTACTGCCAGACGACGGTGAGGTCCGTCACATAGGCGGTGTAGTCACGCCCCGCGCCCTGCGCATTGGTCATGAACCAGCCGCTGGCGGCGGCGTCGAACCATCCCGCCGCATCCGGATCATCCAGGATGCCGTCGCCGTTGGTGTCCTTCAGCGTGGCGGTGCCATAGGTGACGGAGTTGGTTGCGACGACCGCCCCGTTGAGGCGGATGGAATACATGGCGAGGCCCGTGTCGCTGACCGAGACGTAGACGTCGTACCAGTTGCGATTGTACAGCCGGCCGGCACCACAGGTGTTCGGCGTCGCGAGCGCGGTGAAGTTGTAGCCGCCCCACGACGGCAGGTGGGGCGGAGCGGGAGCGGGCCAGAACTCCTCGATGAAGGCGCCGTCATACAGGGGGCACCCGTAGTCACCCGCGGTGACGATGAGCCCGATGCCGTGGATGCTGCTGGTCAGCAGGTTGCTGTAATTGACCTGGAGGGTGCCGCGCGGAACGAAGACGAGGTGATCCCCGGACGTGGACGAGGGCGAGGCGGTGTTGGCGAACATGTCCGGCGTCCAGAGCTTGAAGCGCATCACCTGGAACCGGGCCCCTGCGGGCTTGGCGCCAATGCTGCTGACGGAGCGGTAGCTGCCGAAGGCGTAGTTCCGATAGCTCGCGCCGGAACCGGGGCCGCAGCCCGTGGGCCCACACCGAACCCCGAAGACGTGGCCTCCCGCCACCGTGGGAGTCGGGCCCTGGTAGACGTACCCGGTGATCCCCTCGTTGACGTAGCCCTGGGACGTGAGCGTGGTCACGAGGCTGGAGCTGACGGTGTAGCGGTGCACCAGGTCCCCCGTGACGCCGTCGAAGCGGGTGAGACGGTGGAGCGGAACGGTTCCCGGGACCTGCTCGTTGTAGATGTACCCGAGGATGCCCGAGCTGACATAGCCGTACGAAGCAACCAGGGTCGCCACATCCGCCGAGTTCGTCGTGTAGAAGTGCTCCCGCTGCGGCGCGCCCTTGTACAACTGGTACAGCGCGACCGTGGTGGCCTGGGGACGGGTCTCCAGATAGAGGACCTCGCCCGTGCTGCTCCACCCGCCACTGCCCAGGTAGTACTGCGCCAGGTTCCCGTCGAGCGTGAAGAACTGGTCCGTCTCCGTCGCATTGTAGAGGGAGTGGACCTTCTTCAGCGGCGCCACCGGGGTGTAGGGCGGAACCTGGGCCACGGCCACATTGGCCGACAGCAACATCAGGCTCCCCAACACGGTCATTGAAGCTTTCCGGATGATTCCCATGGTGATCCCTTTTTCACTTCGAGTGACTTCGCGGGATGGCATGGCAGGAGCAGAAAAACCAGTAAAACACTTTGATACCAGGCGGGCCTGGCGGAATCCCCGCCGGGCGTGCAGGCGACGTTGCCCTGGAGCTCCGGCAGTGAAAACCTGCGCGAGCTCCACCCCCTGAAAGGCAGACGCCGATGCGCGAGAAGAACCTGGAGTACACGCTGGATTGGATTGCCATCCAGGAGCTGGTGGCCGAGTACGGGCAGGCCATCGACCATGGCAAGGACACGGGCGACTGGACCCGCTGGGAGCGGGTCTTCGCGCCGGAGGTGACGGCGGACTACTCGCGCTTCATGGGCGTGCCGCCCGTCACGCAGCCGCGCGCGGTGCTGGCGAAGTTCGGCGACGTGTCGCTGGAGTGCTTCACCCGCACGCAGCACGCCACGGCCAACACCGTGCGCACCGAGTTCACGAGCAACACGCAGGCGACGGTGCACGCCTACGCGGAGGTGTCCCACTTCTTCCAGCTCAACGGCGTGCCGCAGGAGTGGACGCTGGTGGGGCGCTACACGCACGAGGTGGTGAAGACGGACAAGGAGGGGTGGCGCATCCAGAAGGTCACGCTGGATCCGATGCACCAGCGGGGCAACCTGCTGGGCCTGGAGTTCGTCCAGGGCAAGCGCCTGGGCACCCCGTAGCTCAGTCGGTCAGCAGCACCATCAGCAGATGGGCCAGGGCCTTGGCCTCCGCGTGTTGGGGGTCGAGGTCCAGCGCATGGCCGACCATCGCGTCGGCCTGTTCCAGACCGCCCTGATTCTTGAGGAACAGGGCGTAGGCGTAGAACGCCTCCGCTGACTTCGGCTCCTTCGCGATGCGCTCCAGGAAGGGCTTCTCCTCGTCGTCTGGCGGCGTGAAGGCATCTGACGGAGGGCACGGGTCGCCATACTGGCCCTTGATGCTCTTGGAGTACGCCCCCGGCGCATGCACCTTGAGCGCCTTCATGAAGCGCTTCATGTCCACGGTCACTTCAGCGTCCCGGGCACAGAGTCCGAGCACGGCGATGTACAGCCCCTTGTTGAGCCCGGGGTAGTCGTCGGACTTCTTGACGGCCAGGAAGTCTCCGCTCGGGCGCGCCACGCGAACCCAGAGCACCTGGGTCTTCAGCCGGTCCAACGCGGCCTGCGCCTCTGCTTCGGTCTTCCCGCCTCCGACGATGATGATGTCGTACGTGCGTGGCTTCGGCTCCCTGGCCGAGGCAAGCAATGGAACACAGACGGCCAGCAATAACAGAAGGCGAGCGTGCATCCCTCCAATCTACCTGTTCCCCCGGCGCTTGCCGATACCGCGCGCCGCACGCGGTGGACGCGTGGGCGCCTTCGACAGGGATTCGGCCTGCGCTCCGATGGTGTCCGCCAGGAAGTCCACCACCGCGCGCACCCGGGCGTTGTTGGCCAGGTCCTCGTGGAACACCAGCCACACGGTCCGCTCCAGTTCGGGCAGGACGCCGCGGAGCGGGACGAGCTCCGGATGCAGGTGGCCGAAGAAGGCTGGCAGCAGCGTCACGCCCAATCCCTCGCGCGCGGCCTGGAGCAGGCCCAGGATGGAGGTGAGCCGCACCGCGACGGTGGCCCGTGCCGCGTGCACGTCCAGCCACTTGGATTCGGGCCAGCGCCTCGAGTCGTGCGCGTACCCGACCACGGAGTGCCCCTGGAGCCCCGCGTCGAAGCGCACCGGCCCGCTGCGGTCGAGGTACGCCTGGGAGGCGAAGGGCACGATGCCGATGGCCGCCACCTTCCGGGCGCGGAGGGAGGGCTCCTGGGGCCGGACCAGGCGGATGGCCACGTCGGCTTCGCGCCGGACGAGCGAGAGCGTTTCGTAACCCGACAGCAGGTGCAGCTCGATTTCGGGATGGCGCTCACGGAAGCCAGACAGCCACGGCATCACGTTGTGGACCAGGAAGGAGTCCGTCGCGGTGACCGTCACCGGGCCGGAGGGGCGCAGATCCTCACCACTGGCGAGCCGCTCCACGCGCAGCGCCTCCGCCTCCACCGCCTCCGCGGCTGGCAGGATGCGCAGGGCCACGGCCGTGGGCCGGAAACCCGAGGGCGTCCGGTCGAAGAGCCGGGCCCCCAGCTCCCGTTCCAGCACGGCCAGGCGCCGTCCCACGGTGGTCTGGTCCACCTTCAACTGACGGGCCGCCGCGGAGAGGTTGCCTCCCCTCGCGACGGCCAGGAAGTGCTGCAGGTCACTCCACTGGGGCATGGCCTGCACTCTTGCAGAGGCAGCCTGCGGAAACGGGCATTTTCGCAGAGGCGCCCCGCCGCCATTCTTCCCGGCGTCACTTCCACCGAGGAGTTCCACCCGTGAAGACCCTTTCCAAGTTCGCCGCCGCGCTCGTCGTTGTCTCCGCCTTCGGTCTCGCCGTCGCGAAGGGCAAGGCGGAGGCCGCCGCGTTCCAGCAGACCTCGTACGACAAGCTCGCCTGGACGGAGATGATGCCCGGAGGGCCGTCGGTGCACGTCCTCTGGGGTGACATGAAGAAGGGCCCGTACGGGCTCCTGATGAAGTTCCCCGCGGGGTTCGACTCAGGGCCGCACACCCACTCCGCCGACTATCACGGGGTGCTGGTGAAGGGCCGGATGACGAACACCAGCGACGGCGTCGCCCCGGGCGGTGCGGTCGAGTCCGGCAGCACCTGGGACCAGCCCGGCAAGGTGGTGCACCGCAACCAGTGCGCGCCGGATTCCGAGTGCGTGATGCTGATTGCCCAGGACAAGCCGTTCGACTTCGCCCCGGCGAAGGCGAAGTAGTCGGCGAAAGGGGGCGTGGATGTCAGGAAGCGCGGCCCCGCGCCGACCGTCCGCGCCATCATGAGAATCCTGACCCTCGACACGGTGCCGATGCACGCGTGGCGCTATCTCAATGCAGCGCCGCGCGGCGGGACGGAGACACAGCTCCTGCCCTTGCTGCGCGGGACGGTGGACACGCTCCCGGAAGGCGTGGAAGCGCTGTTGGTGACCGCGGATCTGCAAGGCGTGGCGCCACATCCCCGCCAGGAGGGAGCCGTGGCCCTGCTGGGCGAGGTGCTCGCGGATGCCCTGGCCCTGCTGGGCGAGGAGGACACCCTACCCCCTTCCGAGCACATCGGCGTGGTCCTCGCGGGAGACCTGTACTCAGCGCCGGGCGCCAACGTGCGAGGCGCCTCCGGCGATGTGCGCAGCGTGTGGAGGGCCTTCGCGGAGCATTTCCGCTGGGTAGTGGGCGTGGCCGGAAATCACGACACGTTCGGGAGCCCCCGCGAACAGGCCCGCTTCCAGCAGCAGCCCGGACTGCACCTGCTTGATGGAGGAACCATCGACCTGGAGGGTCTGCGCGTGGGGGGCGTGGGCAGCATCATGGGTCGTGGGGACAAGCAGGGGCGGCGCGAAGAGCCCGATCAGCTGCGACTGCTGGAAGATGCGCTGAGCCACTCACCGGACATGCTCGTGCTGCACCAGGGTCCGGACGTGCCCGGCACGCGGCTGCGGGGAAGCACGGCCATCCGCCTGGCATTACCAGAACGGGAGGCGCCCCTGGTGGTGTGCGGCCATGCCCACTGGGAGACGCCGCTCGCGACCCTCCCCGGAGGAGCGCAGGTGCTCAACGTGGACAGCAGGGTCGTACTTCTTCAGCGCTCTGCCTGAGCCCGCGGCGCTGCCCCAGAGCGCCTACTTCTTGCGCTCCTTGCGTCTGAAGATCTTACGACCGAGTTCGCTTGCGCCCACCGCTACCGCAGTCCCACCAATGAGAGCCCCCACCGCTGCGCCCACGGGCCCTCCCACGGCCGTTCCAAGCACTGCGCCACCCTGCATTCCGGCGAATGCACCTGCCGCCCCCGTCGCGGACTCCCCGACTCGGGTCGCGTATTCGCCACCGTCGATCTTCCCTCGCGCGAACTGGACACCGCCGACAAGCGCATCCACCGCAACCGCGCCCACCGCGAGGGCGGCATTGGAGCGCGCGACGACACCGGCCACCCCACGTACGACCTGCGCAGCGGCACTTCGCGCCAGCACCGTGGCTCCCGCCTGAAGTCCGGCGCCCACGGCGCTCTTCGCGGCTGCATCCGCTGCTGCAAGCCCCGCGTCCTGCGCGGTGTCGGCCACGGCTTCGCGTCCGCTCTTGCGCCCCTTCGCCGCATCGATACCGTTGCTCACTCCCGAGACCACGGCCGTCACCAGTCCAGCAACGACACCACCCGCGAAGGCCGCACGGCCCGCTGCCGTGCCCACATGCCGGGCCACGTCCTGAGTGGGAACGCGCTTGAACTTCGCCTGACCCCGCCGAGCCTTCTTGGCCAGCTTCACCGCACCCTTTTTCGTCTGCGGTTGGCTTTGGACCGTTTCGTACTGGAGCCGGTCACTGGCATGCGCGGCGGTGTCCTCATAGTGCTTCGCCTGAGCGGGACGCTTGACGGTGTTGCGCACAGCCTCTTGATGGGCTGTCGAGCGCACACCTTCAAGCTGATCCGCCGGAACGATCTTCGACTGCCCCTCGTAACGCGGCTGGGAGAGTCCCTTGGCGGTCTTCTCGGCGGTGCTTAGGTACTTCACCTGCGCGTCGACCACCTTGGCGCCGGTCTTCGTGACCTCAATGTCCACCGCGTCGAAGGAGCGACCTGCGCTGGCGGTCGTGCGGGCATGAAGTTCCATGCGACCCTTCAAGGCCGCATCGGCGTTGAAGGTCGCGGCATGAAACTCCTCGGCCACGCGGCCCGCCAGCGATGCGTCGGGCGTGTTCGCGTACTGCCGTCCCACTGAGTTGAGCGCCGCTTCGCCCTTTGAAAGGGCTTCATTGGCGACGGCGGCGAGCACGTTGTACTGGGCCGCGCTGCCTGCCGCTGCGACCGACGCAGCACTCGCGGCTCCAGCGAGAGGAGCGATGGGGACATCTGGAACCCAGGGGGGTCCAATCCCCGCCGCATCTGGAGAGGAAGGCATGGTCAGGACAGGCATTGACGACACTTCATCGCCAGAGAGGAGCTGCGGTGCGTTGTCTGGGAGCTTAGGGGTTGACTCCAACGACTGTGTCCCGGGCATGGCCTCGTCGATCATCAAACGTCCTCGCACCATCGGAGACTACCCCTAACAGAGCCCGTCCGTCGCTGCAGCCAACCCTCTTTTCTTGAAAGCGCGACGGGCTCGAGCAGTTGGAGTTACAAGCTCTTTCTGTTGAAGTTCCTGGGAGCCGGCGAAAGGCAGGATTTGATATGTCTTTCGTCACGGGTGCTCCACCCCCACGCGGGCGCCCGCTCCCCAAGGAAAATCCCCATGAGAATCGTTTCGAGAGGCACCCGTGGCATCGCCATCGCGCTCGTCGGTGCGGGCGCACTGGCCTCCGCCAGCTGCGGTGAGGTCCAGGGCACGCCGGAGAACACCCCGTCCCAGGTCCTCGAGGCGAAGGCCTCCCTGGAACGCACCCCGTCCGCCATCGCCCCGGAACAGGCGCTGGTCATCCAGGACCCGGGCGTCGTGAACGACACGCTTCGCACCACGTGGTCCGGCGCGCTGCCCGCGGATGGGAGCACCGCGGAGGGTGCATGGAGCTTCGGTCGGCTGGTGGCGCGGATGAGCGGGTCCGTGGCGCCCGAGGACTTCGTGCGGGACCTGTTCGCGCGGGAGCTCTCCCAGGTCGCCTGGGACTGGCCGACGCGCATCGACGGGAAGCTGGACCTGACGCGGTCGCCCCTGCGCCTGCGGGCCATCGCCAACCGCATGGACCTGCGCGACGTGTCGCGGGGCACCGCCGGTGAGGGTCACTTCGTCTTCGACGTGCTCGATGCGAGCGGCAAGCCGCTGGACCGCACCGTCACCCTCGCGTACGAGCTGCCCGCGCGGACGCCCGTGGACGTGCTCGCGCAGGCGCAGCGCTGGAACGCACTGGCGCGGCTGACGCCCGGCACCGAGGCGTTCAACAGCGCGCTCCAGGCCATCACCGATGGCTTCACGACCGGGACGGGACGGGCCACCGTCAGCGCGGCCGACCCGCTCCCCACGGATGCGACCCGTCGCGCCACCGACCCGGTCACCCTGCTGGACGACGACACCCAGGCGCCCACCGCGGAGCTCACCGCGCCGGTCGAGGGTGGTTATGTGCGCTCCACCGTGACCGTCACCGCGAACGCCACCGACGACGTGGGCGTCGCCCGCGTGGACTTCTTCGACGGCACCTCTTTCATCGGCTCTTCGTCCACGGCGCCGTTCTCCGCGTCCTGGAACACGACGTCCGTGATGGCGGGGGTGCATTCTCTGACGGCCCAGGCCTTCGACGCTGCGGGCAACAGCGGCACCTCCAGCGCGGTGAACGTCACGGTGGACAACAATCCCCCGCTCATCCTCTCGGGCTCGCCCCAGTACAACCCCACCACCCAGAACTACGTGCGCGGCAACATCACCGTGTCGTGGACGGTGGCCCTGCAGGGCGGCGCTCCCGTGGCCCTGGCGCGGGTCTTCCAGGACGGGTCCGTGCTGACGTCGAATCCCACCGTCTCCGGCACCCTCTATTCCATCTCGTGGAACACGCTGGTGCTGGGCAACCGCGCCTACAACATCGGCTTCCAGGCGACCGACGCCGCGGGCAACGCGTCCGTCACCAACACCCGGTCGCTCATCGTGGACAACGCGAAGCCGTCCGTGTCGAACATCACCTCGCCGGCCAACGGCGCGGTGGTCAGCGGCGTCGTCACGCTGGCGGCCTCCGCGAGCGACAGCCAGGCGATGGCCTACGTCATCTTCGAGGTCGACGGCGTGAACCTCACGCCCTACGCGACCACGGCGCCGTACACGAAGACCTGGGACACCACGGGCAAGTCCGGCACGCACGTGATTGTCGCCGTCGCCACGGACCGCGCGGGCAATACCCGGCGCAGCAACCCCGTCACCGTGACCGTGCCTTGAGTTGAAGCAAGCCTGCGGGCGCGGACCGGCAGCCGTCCGCGCCTGCATGTCCCACGTGCGGGTGCTACCGGCCCGGAGTGAATGACGGTTTCTGGAACGTGGGGACGGGCAGCGACACGTTGACCGGGAAGTCCCGCGTGTCCCCTGTCTTCAGGAAGGCGATGACCCGCGGGAGGATTTCGGGGTGCTGTTCGAACACCGGCGCGCGGGTGTGGTGCACGCCCCGGTGGACCAGCAGGGCCCGGCCGTTGGGAAAGTACGGCAGCATGCCCAGCGTGTTGTCGATGGGCGTGGAGGTGTCCCAGTCCCCGTGGAAGAAGAGCACGGGGATGGGGCTGGGGACCGGCAGCCGCAGCGAGTCCTCCATGGGAGGCGTCGGCCACGCGTCCGCGGAGGCGATGAGCGCGTCGAAGTCCGTCATGCCCAGGGCCTCCGTGCCCGAGTCGGTCCGCAGCAGGTGCGCACGTTGCGCGGACACGCCCAGGCTGCTGTCGATCAACGGGGCGATGAGGCGGACCGGTGAGCCCTCTGCCTGCCGCTCCTGGAGGACCGCCCGCGCCCAGTCGTCGTAGTGCCGGTGGTAGAGGGAGAGCACGAACGCGGGCCAGGCCTCCGGGGGCATCAGCAGCGAGGCCCGGAAGTCCTCCAGGCCCAGCACCACGGTGCGCGCCTTGCCCGTCGCCGCGTCCTTGACCTTCACCCGGAGCGGCCCGCTGGCGAGCCGTGCGTGGACGGCGCGCAGGGCCTCCATGACGCCTCCCCTGGGCAGCCAGGGGGCCAGTTCAGGAGCCCGGTCCGCGTCCCATGCAATCCGTTGCAGGACCGTGAAGACGTGCGACGGCATGTCGAAGGCGTTGTCGAGCGGCTCCACGCCGGAGAGCCAGGCGCGCGCCACGATCTCCGGATGGAGCTTCATCACGGCGAAGCTCCACTGAGAGCCGAAGCTCTGACCGGACAAGGTGAGCTGCTCGTAGCCCAGCGCCCGGCGCAGGTCGTTTACGTCTTCCGCGCACTGGACGATGGTGTACCCGGCGAGGTCCTTGTCGGGATGCGCCGCAATCGCGTCCCGGGCCAGCTTCACCAGCTCCGCGGCATCCGCCGCCAGGGTTCGCGGCCGGTCCAGGGGCTGGCGTGGACGCGCCACCAGCAATTCCTCTCCGCGCTTCGAATAGCCGCGCTGGTCCATGACGACCACATCGCCAGCGGCGGTGAAGGGAAACACGCCCGCCAGTTGCTTCTTCGCGGCGGCATCCTCGTCCGTGAAGGCGTTGAGGTAGCTGCGCGCGGGGCCTCCCGGGAGGATGAAGATGGGAGGAGCCCCGGTGGGCCGCGCCGCCTTGATGCGAGCGAAGCCCACGCCAATGAGCCGGCTGTTCGCGACCGCTCGGTTCTCCGGCACGAACAAGGTGCCCAGTTCGTACTGGACCGTCTCGCCTTGCGCCGTCTTCGTCGAACCGACTTCCGTGATGATTTCGCCCGCCCTGGGCGAACCCGCCCCGGCGGCGTGGGCTGCCGTGGTGACGAGGACCAGGGCGAGGATTCGCAACAGCGGCTGGATGGACTCGATGCGCAAGGGTGGACGCCTCCCGGCCCGGAAACCTATCCGGGCCGGGGACGTTCCCGACCGCGAATTGTTCGCGTCACCCGCGACGGACAGCGCCCTACTCGTCGGGGTCCTCCGACTGCACGTCGATATGGGCGATCCCCACGGGGCAGTACTCGTAGTACCTCACCGAGTACCGGATGTTCAGGCTGCCATCCTTCACGCAGCGCTGCATCAGGCCCCCAAGCCTGTTGTTCCTGTGCAGGTCTTCCAGGACGGACTTCCGGCTGGCGATCTGCGCCTCGCCCGCGCTGCGCCCGGAGGAGCTGTTGGGCTTGATTTCAATGACCTCGCAGGAGCCGTCCGAGACGTTCACGCAGTCAATCCGGCCTCCCGGAATCTCGTACTCCATCGCCGTGCAGCCAGTCTGGTACGCGAGGTGCTTCTTGTTTCCGTTCTCCAGGTACATGTTCACCATGGGGTTGTTCCTGCCACGCAGGATGCCCAGGTTCCCCGCATCCTCGAGTCGCTTGTAGGTCGCGGCCATGTTCCGCTTCTGGCGGTTCACCTCGGCCTTGAGCGTCGGGTTCTTGGTGGACTCCACGGCCTTCACGTCCTCCTGCAGGCGCTTGAGCCGGTCGAGGTACTGGCGTTGCAGGTTCCCCATCACGGACGCCACCTCGTCGGCGACGCGCTGCACGCGGTCGGCGAGCTGGTATTCGTCCTGGTCGCAGAAGGCCTGGAGCAGCTTGTCCGCGTTCTCCTGGCGGAACCGTCCGCCGGGCTTCAGCCCCCGGCGCTCCTTCTTCCATTCCTCGTAGTCCCGGGCGACACGCTCCAGGGTCGTCTTCACCAGCAGGTCGCGGTCCCTGAGCACCTTGAGCGCATTCACGATGTCCGGGTTGTTGGTGCCCTGCGAGAGCTTGCCGCACGCGACCTTCGACTCATCCAGCCGGGTCCGCATGTGTCGCTGCATGGCGCTCGCGGTTTCCTGGACGCGGTCGCGGACCGACCGCCAGCGCCCTTCGTCGAACGCGAAGCGCTTCGCCTCCTCCAGGAGCCGCTCCTGCTCCGAGTACTTGCGCTCCGCGGCATCCAGCTGCTGGCGCGTCTCCGTGGCGAACCGCTCGGACCGCTCGGTGACGACCTTGACGCCCTCGTCCGCGTCGTCCAGGGCCCCCAGGTAGGCCCGCACCGTGCCCATGAGCTGGTCCTCGGTCGTCTTGCACGCCACCGGAATCCCATCGAAGGAGAACTGCTGCGCCTTCACCTGCTTCAGCAGCTCCACCGACCGGCGGAACTCCTTGTTCTTGTCCGGCCAGACGTCGGTCATCCGCTTCGCGGTGTCGTCCTCGCCGCGCATGTTGCGGAGCTGATCAAGCTGCGTGGCGACCTCCGTGCTGGAGCCGAGCGCGGAGTCCAGCTCCGACGTTCCGGTGCGCGCGCCCGCGCCTGACAGCGAGTTCCCCGCCTGGTCGAGCGCCTGATGGATTCTCTCGGTGATCTCCCGGCGTGCGCGACTGCTGTCGCCGAGCTTCGCGAGCGCGTCCTTCACGGCGTCTGCGTCGCGGCCCCGGGCCAGCTCCTGACACTTCGTCTTCGTCTCGTCCATCCGGCGCGTCCAGCGGTCCCAGATGTCGCTCACCCCGTCGTGGAGTTCGCCCTTCACGTCCGACCAGCGGCCCTGGGACTCGGAGAAGTACCTGGCGTACCCCCGCGCGCGGTCCATCTCTCCGTGGACCTCCTGCATGCGTTTGTATTCGTCGGAGTACTGGCGCCCGATCTTCTCCACTTCGTCGGAGATCTTGGAGACCCCGTTCGGGTCCTTGCGCTCGACGAAGTTCTGCATGAACGCCTTCAGGTTCCGGTCCGCCTCCGTGCAGCGCTCGGCCAGACGGGACTCGTCCGCCTTCACCTGGAAGTCCTTCATCCGCTTCAAGGCCTGCGCCGACTCCCGGAACTTCGGAATCCAGTCCGGGTAGTAATAGGCCATCGACTTGCCTGGGTCGCTCTGCGGGTCGAGCGACTTGAGCCGGTCGACCTCGCTCTTGACCGTGTTCAGGTAGTCGAGGGCGGAGTCGATGTCGCTGGAGCTCGAATCCGAGACGATGCCATCGAGCTTGTCCTTGATGCGGGAGAGGTTGTCGTCAATCGCACGCACCCGGTCATCGACTTCATCCGCCCACGCGGGCGCGGCGACGAGGAGCGAGAACACCACCACGTTCAGGATCTTCTTCATCGGTCGCTCCCGCTCTCCAGCTTCTTCAGACGCGCGCCCTTCACCTGGGCGTTCCTTGGGAACAGCTTCGCGGCCTGCTTCCAGTCGAGCGCGCGGCCCACGCCCGGCTTCGCGGCCTCACCGCCCGTCGGCTTGGGGGCGATCTGATTCCACTCCTCGGGGGTGAACAGGCCCGTCAGCTGCGAGGTCCGAGCGAACCAGCTCGCGTAGAAGGCCGGGTCGATGTCGAAGCCGCCGTCCACCACCACGTTCCCTTCCGCCTTCTTGAAGGGGAGGTCGGCGAGCAGGTGCATCGACTTCTCATCCACCGTGGGCGGCGGCGTTCCCAGCGTCGAGCGGAACGCGGCCCAGTTGCGGAAGAACGCGTTGTTCGTGAGCACGAGTTCGTTCAGCTGGGACTCGGACTTCACCCCGAAGTTGTCGATGTATTGGAACACGTTCCCATCCACCACCGCCGGGGCATTGCCCGTCACCGCGAGCCCGCTGCCCGTCGAGGACGAGCCCTGGTGCGGGCGGTTCCGGTTCCAGACGAACAGGAAGGTGTTGTCGCGAATCTGGGCCGGCCGCGTGCCAAAGCCCCCGGTGACGCGGACGCCTTCGTTGAAGACGTTCACCACGAGGTTGTTCTCGAACGTGACCCCGTTGCTCATCCGCACCGCCGCGCCCGCGCCGTTGACGAAGGTGCAGTTGCGAATCACGGACTCCGGAGACGACACCCAGAGGTGCTCGTTGTCAGGCGAGGTGTTCAGGTCGATGAAGCCGTCCTTGTCGTAGCGGTTCAACGTCCGCCGGTCGAAGACGAAGCCATCCACGATGAGCCCGGTGTGGTCGCCGTTGCCTTCAAACAGATAGCCCTGCGGAGCGGTCTTCGAGTCCGACGGCCAGGAGAAGAGGCTCGGCGTGTTCCAGGGGTCACGCTTGTTGAAGTCCCGGTCCCAGCCGCCGAGCAGTGCCAGGTACTGTTTGCCGTCGACCATCCACTTGCCGCTCTTCAGCTTTCCGCCGTACTCGCCCGTGGCCACGAGGATGCGGTCTCCCCTGCCCGCCTGTTCGATGGCCTGGAAGGGGTCGCGGAACGGCTTCTCGCGCGAACCGTCGCCCCCGCTCTCACCGGCGCGCACGAACCAGTCCCGTCCCTTCGGGCGCTCGGACGCGACGACCTCCTTCTCGTACGGTTCGATGGCGTCGATGACGAGGGCGTGCTTCGGATAGCCGCCCGCGCGGAAGTGCGCGGTGCCGCGCACGACGAAGAGGTCGCGCGGTGGACCCGAGCCATAGTTCGGGATGGCGTCGATGGCGCGCTCCAGCGCCGTGCCCTTCTTGAAGAAGCCGGTGACGCGGGACTCGTTCTTCGCGTCGATGAGGAAGACGGCCTTGTGCGTCTCACGCGAGGTGCCCGGCGGACCGTTGTCCGGATTGGCCACGCCCTGCACCCCGACGATGAGCTGGAGGTCCTTGCCGTCGTAGCCCTTCGGGTTCGCGGCGAGGCTGTCCAGTCCGGCCTTCGCATAGGTCTTCGACACCGTCGTCGCCGCGACCGCGGAGAAGCTCACCGGGAGCGTCTTCACGCGGGCCCCCTGCTTCAACGCGGGGTTCTTCGGAGCGATGAGCGCGGCGACCGCCTGGGGCGGATACGCAGGCGCGAAGAGCTCAACCTGTTCGCCCGTCGCGGGGAAGCCCGCGGCGGTCCGCGTCTCCTCCCAGGCCTTCGCGTCGAACTTCTTCCCCAGCGTGGCGCGGCGGGTGAACTTCTCATACCAGGCGTTGTCGAACGGGAGCTTCGGGTCCACCGCGATGTTGCCGCCCGCCCTGGCGAAGCCGGCATCCTCGGCCTCCGCGATGTCCGAGTCGTCGAGCGAGGACTTCTTGCCCTGGAAGTAGAAGGTGACGTTCGAGTAGAGGTTGCGCCAGAAGGCGTTGTTCTGGAACGTCACCTTCGCGGGCACGATGATTTGCGCGCCGTGGTTGTCGGAGTGGACGAGGAGGTTGTTCTCCACGAGCGCCTTGTTCGTCACGTCGATGCCAGCGCCCTCCGTGCCGCCCTCGGCGATGGCCTTGGTGGCCCACACGAAGGCGATGGTGTTGTCGCGCAGGGTGACGGGCAGGTCGTGGTCGCCACCGCCCTTGGCGCTCACGGCCGCGAAGAGGGAGTTCACGATGACGTTGTTCTCGACCACGGCGCCCGGCGACGTCCGCACCGCGTTGATCGAATTGACGATCATGCAGTTGCGCAGGATGCCGCCCTTCGCGAGGTCGACCGCGCCGTTGCGCAGGAGCGCCATCGGGTTGAAGTTCCCGCCCTCGCCCGCGTATTCGTAATAGTCCTGCATGTCGATGAGGAAGCCATCGATGGTGGCGCCGGCGGTGTCGCGCTCGGTGCTGGTGCTGACCCGCGCCAGCGAGATGTCCGGCCGGTTCGCGGCGCCCTTGCGCCAGGTGAGCTCCGTCAGGCTCTTCCAGGGGTTGCGCTCCCGGAAGTTCGCGTCGTAGCCCCCGAGCAATTCGACGCCGGGGAACGAGAGCACCCAGTTCCCCTTCTCCAGCTTGCCGAAGTACCTGCCAGCGGCGACGTGCACCTTGTCGTTCGCCTCGACGCGCTCGAGCGCCATCCAGGGATCGGCGAAGGGCTTCTCACGCGAGCCGTCACCGCCGGTGGAGCCTGCTCGGACGAACCAGTCGCGCGCATGCGCAGGAGAGGCCAGACAGACACAGGCCAGGATCAACAAAGGGCTCAGCGAAGACGCGAGCCCCACGGGCTTTCCCCATCTCATCAATTTGTACCCCCCTCGCGTCCCAGCATAGGAGAGCCTGCCTGGACGCGGCTAGGGGGGGTCTGGATTTCCATGTGAAACCTGGAAGAACGTCGGAAGGACCCGACCGATGCGGCGCTCCCGTCCTGGAGGGCGGCGATGAGCGAGGGGACGGTGTCCGGCGAGGTCGCGGGCGAGGGCCGCGTGGCACCACGCGCTGTCGCAGGAGATGGCCACCACCCGGGCCTTGTAGCGTTTGAACTCCGGCAGCAGTTCGTTGAAGAGCGCCAGCTCGTCGGTGCACACCGGGCTCCGGTCAGCCGGGTAGAACACCAGCACCAGCGGGGTCCCGCGAAAGTCCTCGAGGGTGATTCTCGGGTCCGGGGTCACCGAAGCATCGAGGGGCGGCGCTGGCGTGCCGGGGGGCAAGGGCGCATGAGGCTGTTGGGCGGGATAGGCCATGGGATGCACGACAGGGCTCGGAGTCCGGCTTGACGATTCCCTCGTGGAGCGCCGCCGCACTCCTGCGCCCGGCCGAGCGCCTGCCCATCCCGTGGAATGAGCTGTCCCTGGAGAGTGGCATGTGAAGCGCCATTCAAGATACGACTGGCATTGCCCGCCACGCCATGGACTTCCAGATGAACGAACTTCCCCTGCCGAAAGAGCCCCACCTCAAACCCTTTCCATTCTTGTCGGTGCAGCGGGGCCTCATCTGGCTGGCTTGCGTCGTCGTCTTCCTCTTCGCCTATCAGCACGCCAGCCGCGGAGGGGGCGAGCTTCTCGAGTCCCTGGGGCCTCGGCTGTTCATCCCGCTCATCGTCACCGTGTTCCTGGTGCTGTTCGCCTTCTTCTACTGGCGGATCCGTCGCTGGGCGGCGGCCTACAGTGAGGGGATCTCCTTCTTCGGCGCGGGGGACTACCCGGAAGCCATCCGCCGCTTCGAGGAAGCCGCCCGCCGCAGCACCCAGGGGGCACAGCGGGCGGTGTCGGTCGCCATGATGGGTCAGTGCCAGCTCGCGCTGGGAGACGCAGCGCGCGCGCTGGAGCTCTTCGGCTCCGTGGAGCGCTCCCGCAATCTACGGGGCTCCGTGCCGGTGATACACCGGTGGATGCCCAACATGATCGCCACGGCGCGCTTCGCCCAGGGAGACCTGACCTCCGCGCGCGCATGGCTGGAGGAGGGCCGCAAGCGGAACGGCGGTCTGCCTCCCATGTACGCGCTGCTTCCGGAGGTCGCGCTCCTCTGCCGTGAAGGCAACCCCGCTGGCGCGGTGGCGGCGCTGGATGCGCGGGCGGGCGAGGCGGATGCGCTGGGGGGGCGGGACATCCGCCACCTCAAGCTCATCAGGGCCTTCGCCCTGGACGCCCTGGACCCGGCCACCCACGCGGCCGCCATCGATGCCGCGCTGGCCTCCCTGCAGCCCGCGCGCCCCGGCGACTTCGAGGTCCTGGTCGCCCGGTGGCCCGAGCTGCGGGACTTCATGGAGCGCCGGGGGATTGCCCGCGCGGTATAGCGTCGGGATTCAGGGGATGGGAGTCGCGCGCAGGCGCTATCCTCTTCTCGATGCCCCTGCTCCCTCGCCTCCAGCTCTTCGAATTTCTCGACCAACCGTGGCTGCCCGGGCCGTTGCGCCGTGGCGAGGTCGACTACCTCCGCGTCGTGCTCGACCGCGTGCGGCCCTACGACACCGTGGTGCCGCAGTTGGCGGAGCTGCTCCGCACGGCCGGCACGGACCAGATCGTCGACCTCTGCTCCGGAACGGGGGGCCCGTGGCGCACCCTGCTCCCGGCGCTGCGCGCGGCACACGGCGGGGCCGAGGTGACGCTCACCGACCTCCATCCCACCCCGGTGCAGGAGCTGCCTCCCGGCGCGCACTACCGGGACACCCCGGTGGACGCCACGCGCATCCCCGAGGAACTGACGGGCGTGCGGACCCTCTTCGAGGGGCTGCACCACTTCCCCCCGGAGCAGGCCCGCGCACTCCTCGCGGATGCCGCCGCGCGCGGGGCCCCCTTCGCCGCCTACGAGCTGACCCAGCGCTCGCTGCCGTACCTCCTCATCCAACTCCTGCTCGTCGTGCCCCTCGTGTGGGTCTTCACCCTGCTCATCCGCCCGATGCACTGGTGGCGCCTGGTCCTCACCTACCTGGTGCCCATCATTCCCCTCATCATCCTCTGGGATGGCGTGGTGTCGTCGCTGAGGACCTATACCCCGGAGGACCTCGACAAGCTGACCGAGGGGCTCGACACCCATGGGTATCGCTGGGGCAGCGGCGTCTATCGCACGCCGGGAATGGTCATCACCTACCTCATCGGTCGGCCGGGCCGCCCTCTATGATTGCGACCTGAACCCTGTGATGCCGGGGGTGAGGTCAGTCTGACCGCTTCGCCAATCCTGGCGGGTGCCATTGACGCTCGGCCGGTCGCCCCCGAATGATGGTGTCTTGCTTCCCACGGGGGGTTGTCATGAGCGAGCCGCAGGTCATCACGCATTTCGCCATCTATCCGTCGCTCGGCGTCGCGAGGGTCGGCAACAGCCCTGACGGGTATTTCTTCGGACCCGAGCAGCCAGGCGCTCCTCGCGACAAGGGCGCCTACCGTGACGCGAGCGGTCGCATCAAGCGGCAAGCCGCGCGCTTTCGCGTCTATGGGCTCGACGCACGCGGAGAGGTCGTCAAGGAGATCACCGCGGACGACGCGCGCATCACGTGGAAGGTCGAGGTCGCGAACAAGAAGGCAGCGTGGTTCGACTTCGATCAGGCGCTCGACATCCCCGAGTCCCAAGGCCTCATCGATGGCACCCCGGGCATCGTGAGCACGCTGCGCAACGCGAACGTGCCGGGCCCCGAGCGCGCGAGCCTCGCGATCACTCCGCCCGCCGTCACCATCGCCGGCAAGAACATCAACGCGCTGGGCAACGAGGCTTCCTTCGCGCTCAACGGCCGCTTCATGAGCAGGTCGGTCTATCTGGGGGAGCTGCACACCGACGCCAAGGGGCGCCTCGTGTTCCTTGGCGGCCGAGGCGAGGCGGCGAGCTTCGACGGCAAGCCCGCGACCACGTTCGCCAACAACGAAGGCTGGCACGATGACACCTCCGATGGGCCGGTCGACGCGACGGTCGAGTACGAGGGAAAAACCTATGAGGCGAAGGGCGCCTGGGTCCTCGTCGGTCCGCCGGACTACGCGCCGGGCGTGCAGGGCATCGTCACCGGCTGGGACCTGTTGTTCCAGGTCGCGACCGAGCTCGAGCCGGCGCGGATGCCCGAGCGCCCGAAGTTCTCCGAGCACATCTACGCCCTGCTCCGGCGCTTCACGCTCACCCAGTGGGTGAACGCAGGCTTCGCGCGCGACTTCGGCTTCGGCTCGCCGAGCGACTTCACCGATCCCGTGCTCGTCGCCCGCCTCAATGATCCTTCCGAGGCGTCCCGCGCGCTCCGCTTCCGCGTCTTCGACTGGTTCAGGAACGCCAACTACAACGCCCCGCAGCCGGCCTCCCTCCCCGCCTATTACGGCGATGCGATGACCATCGACGTCACCAAGGCCGGCCCGCGCGCGTGGATGGCCATCCTGCCGACCCAGTACCGGTGGCTCGAACAGTGGGCGGACGGCGACTTCGTGGCGGATGGGAAGCCCGCGGCCCCTCCGCCCTGGGAGAGCCTGAGCGCCGCAGAACAGGTGCGGCTCATCGATCGCGCCGTGCTCGACGAGGTGCTCGGTGGACCCTTCCACCCCGGCGCGGAGTTCACGTGGCCGATGCGCAACCCGCTGCTCTACGCGGAGCCGTTTCGCATCAAGCGCCGCGCCGCTCCGGAGCCCGACTACGGCCCGCAGCTCATCTCCTCGATTGCCCTCATGCGCGGTGGGCCGCTGGACGGTTCGACGGCGGGCGACATCACCCGCTGGATGGCGACGCCGTGGCAGACCGACACCTCGTCCTGCCTGTCGGCCTACGTGCCCTACGTCGATGACTACCTGCCGACGTTCTGGCCCGCGCGCGTGCCGAACGACGTGCTCAGCGAGCAGCAGTACGAGAAGCTGATGGACCCCAAGACGCCCGTCAACGAGAAGGAGCGGGAGTTCGGCTTCGAGAAGCGCGTGAAATGGCTGCGCGGGATCCGCTACCCGATGAAGCCGACGTTCCCGCCGCAGATCTACCCCTCGAAGGAAGCCATCAACAAGTTCATCCGCGAATGGGCGCAGGTCGGCATCGTCGAAGCGCTGCCCGGACCGGGGGGCGCGTTTCCTGGCGAAGTGTGGGTGGAGACGGGCCGGCAGATTGAACACGACCAGCCGGCGATGACAGGCCTTGAGTACATCTGGGCCTCTGAAGACTGACGCGGTGACGCGCGAGCTTGAAGCAGACGTCGTCGTCGTTGGCGCGGGGCCGGCCGGGTGCGCGTCGGCCATCGCGCTCGCCCGCTCGGGCCTGCGCGTGGCCGTCTTCGGGCGCGCGCAGCCGGGCGAGCGCATCGGTGAGAGCCTTTCGCCCGGGGCGATGGCCCTCCTTGAGCACCTGGGGCTTCGCGAGCGCTTCCTCGCGGACGGGCCCCTGCCCTGCCACGCGAATGCCTCCGCGTGGGGCAGCGCCGCGCTCACGTGGCACGACTTCCTGCGCGATCCGCGCGGACACGGCTTCCACGTGGACCGCGCGCGCTTCGAGACCCTGCTGCGCGAGCGGGCCGCCGAGGTGGGGGCGCGCCTGTTCGAGGGCGAAGCGCCGCGCGATCTGCGATGCGAGAATGGCGTCTGGCGCGCGGAGGCGAGTGCCGGGCACCCGGCGGTCAGCGCTCGCTACGGGGTCGACGCGTCGGGACGGGCGGCCTCCTTCGCGCGCCGCCAGGGTGTGCAGCGCGAGACGGCGTGGGAGCAGGTGGCGCTCTTCGCCTTCGCGCGCGCGACCCGGCCCATCGACGAGGCGTTCACGCTCATCGAGGCCGTGCCCGAGGGCTTCTGGTACTCGGCGCCTGTCCCCGGCGGGCGCTTCGTCCTCTCGCTCTTCACCGAGGCCGCCCTGCACCACGTGCCGAGCGCGCGCTCCGCGGAAGGCATGGGCGCGCTCCTCGCCGCTTCGACGCACACCCGGGCCCGCCTGGAGGCCCATGGCGCGACGCTCGAAGGCCTCCCGCGTTTCGTCGACGCCGGCAGTGCCCGGCTCGCGACGCCGCACGGCCCGAACTGGGTGGCCGTTGGCGACGCCGCGCTCACCTACGACCCCATCTCCGCGCACGGCCTGACGCTCGCCCTGCGCACGGGCATCGACGCCGCTTCCGCCCTCGTCGCCGACGCTCGCGGTGACACCAGCGCCCTGCCGGCCTATGGCGCCCGTCTCACGCGCGCCTTCGATGACTACCGACGCGAAGCCCTGCGCATCTACCGCAGCGAGCAGCGCTGGCCGGATGCGCCCTACTGGCGCACCCGCCACGGACTCTGA
The DNA here is from genome assembly GCF_003612065.1 of Corallococcus sp. CA047B. Lineage (NCBI taxonomy): Bacteria > Pseudomonadati > Myxococcota > Myxococcia > Myxococcales > Myxococcaceae > Corallococcus > Corallococcus sp. CA047B. Next base: position 17,221 of record NZ_RAWD01000010.1, on the reverse strand, counting down.
GCGCGCGTCCCCTGGTCCGCGTTCAGCCCTTCACGACGCCGTCGTAGACGCCGTAGCCCCCGGGAATGAAGAAGTCCTTTCCCGGCGCCAGCCCAAAGGCGTTCATCACCGTCGCCGCGATGTCCTGCGAGCGTGGGGCGCGCAGCGTCCGCTGCCCGTCCTCCTCCACCAGCGCCACGGGCGCTCCCATGGGCGAGCCATTCATCGTCTCATCGTAGCCGCCGAGCATCTGGTTGCCCTGGATGCCGCCGCCCACCAGGAGGGCGCACGTCGCCGGGTGGTGGTCACTGCCCTGCTTCGGGAACGTCCGCCCGAAGTCGCTGTAGACATACACGAGCGTCTCATCCAGCAGCGACCGTGCCGGGTCGGTCTTGCTGGGGGTGAGGCTCATCTCGATGCACATCTGGCCCACCATCTCGAGCGCGATGCGCAGGTGGTTGGTGTGCATCTGGACGCCGTTGGCGCTGTGGGTGTCGAAGGTGAAGTTGTTGAAGCTCGACGCCCGCAGGTTCACCGACGTCACCAGGTCTGACTTCAAGAGCCGCAGCGCGAAGTCATAGGAGCCCATCGACGCGCCCGGGCCGCACGCGTCCGCGTAGCCGATGCACGCCGTCCAATCCACCGGGTAGCGAGCGTCCTGCTTGAGGTGCTCCCACGCCGGGGTGTTGCCGAGCACGGAGAGGATGTCGCGGCGAATGGTCCTGCTCTCGCCCTTGTAGGTCTCATAGAGCTGTTCGAGCAGCGCGTCGGTGCCGCTCGTGGACACGCCCCTTTCAGCGCGCAGGGCCTTGAGGAGCGCGGCGTCCACCGCCGTGGCCGGCACCGTGCCCTCGCGGGGCGAGCCATCGAAGGCGAGGTCGGGCACGTCGGTGCGCGCGCGCAGCCCCTTCCAGGCGCTGTCGCGCCTGTCGGACAGCGTCGGTTCCACCGAGGACGCGGAGCGCAGCACCGTCGGGTTCGCCAGCGCGGGCAGCCCGAGCGCCGTGGGAAGCGTGCCGCCCAGGCTGACGTTGGGGATGGGCCGGTCGGGGAAGCGGCTGGCCATGGCGTTGGCGATGACGGCCTGCACCGCCGGGGCCCGGAAGCTCGCGCCCGCGACGCCGCACATGCTCGCGACGATGCCGCTCGCGTGCGCGGCGGTGTTCTGGTCCGCCCCCACGAGCAGCGAGGCCTTCTCGAAGAGCTTGTACGTGGGGTCCGCCCACGCATAGCCCCAGGGGCGGAAGAGCTGCTGGTTGTTCACGACAGGGTTCGCGCCCCGCGTGTCGGCCGGGTTCGCCCAGTTCCAGTAGATGGGCCCGCGAAGCTTGCGCACCGGTCCGGGCGCGTCCAGGTCCGCCGGAGAGCGGTCGAAGTTCTCCACCTGGTCCGGCAGGTAGCCCCAGGGGATGACGCCGCCCTGCGCCGGGGGGATGAACTTGTTGATGCCCGCGCGCGACAGCGGGGCGAAGAAGCTCTCCCAGTGGAGGCCTCCATCCAGCCAGATGGCCAGCAGCTTGGTGGGACGTCCCGGGACCGGCGCGGCCGAAGCCGTGGACAGTCCATAGCGCGCCATGAGTCCCAGCTGGGTGGCCCCGAGGGCCAACCCGAACAGCTTTCGACGAGAGAGCTTCATGGTGGCCCCTTCAGTAGAAGATCCAATGCGGGTGACGGATGAAGTACGAGCACACGCCCACGTAGGCGGGCTCGGTGTCCGTCGGTGTCGAGAGCGGCACGAAGACGTCGGCGTAGAGCGCCTCCACCTGCGCGTCGGAGAAGCGCTCCCCCAGGAAGTGCAGCGACCAGCGCCGGAGCGTGGTCTTCACGTCCGTGGGGTCGGCGGTGCGCCGCGTGCCCGCGGGGAAGAGCGCCACGTTGCCCGTCTTGGCCAGGGCCATGCGGCACCACCGCTGGGAGACCTGCGTCAGCGTGAGCGCGAACGTGGGGGACGGGCTCCGGTCCGACGACGTCTGGGTCATCACGGAGCCGCCGCCCAGCCCATAGAAGCGCTCGGAGGTGGTGCCCTGTCGCGGGGCGGGCACGGCGTCCGGCGGCTGGAGCGGGTAGAGGTCGTCACCGCGGGACTCCGCCATGGGGATGCCGAACTCGTTCGCGGAGACGAAGAAGTCCTCATGGGCAAGGCCCAGCTGTTGGTACAGCGCCCGCTGCGCCTGGGTCGCGCTCAGGCGGGTGATGCGCGGCGCGTCGGGGTCGGGGCGCGCGTCGCGCTGCTGCGCCGTGAGCCCCTGGATCCACGCGCGGACCTCCGCCACGGGCAGCTTCGCCGTGCCTTCGGAGACGAGCTGCGCATAGGACTTCTCTCCAATGGGCATCTGCTTGAACGCGGCGCTGCCCCGGCCCTCCAACAGCCGCACCAATTCGCTGTCATCCGGGCTGCCGGCCTTCACCAGCCGGGCGTCCGCCACCAGCAGGCTCTGGAACGCGTCCACGGAGGCGAAATACCCGCGCGCGCCCTGGGCGTGGCAGCCCTCGCAGTGCGGCTTGAGGCCTTCCATGACGCGCACGGTTTCGGAGCTGGCCGGCGTGCCGCAGGCGGACTGTTCCTGGACCCGGGGGGACGCGGTGCCGTCCCTGCCGCACGCGAGCGTCACGGGAAGCACGAGCAGGAGGAGTGAGAGGTGCTTCATGTCAGCGCCCCCGCCGGAACAGGCTGGACTGGGTGAGTGATTTGACGAACGGGCGCACCTTGCGGCCTCCCGCGAGGAAGCGCGTCACCTGTTCGTCCAGGTAGCCCGCCTCCCGGGTCGGGTCGATGTCGCGGCCGAGCACCTGCGCATGCAGGTGCCGCACGACACAGCGGTCGAAGGCCCCCGCCGCGACGATGAGCTTGGCGAAGCCGAGCGGCCCCACGGTCCCATCTCCCTGCTGTCCGAGCAGCGTCTGCTCCGGGGGGAGGAAGTCGAGGAAGATGGCCTCGGGGTTGAGCTGCGCCTGGGCCTCGGTGACGGGCGTGAGCTTCGTGTCGGGCGCGTACCACCGGTTCCAGTGGCTGAACGGGTCGCCGCCGTAGGGGTATGCGCCGGTGCGCCACCGGTCGGGCCAGTGCCACTCCGTGCCCACGCCCGGCATCGGGTACTTCGCGCCATAGCCCTCAAACGCCGAGCCCGCCTTCGCGAAGCGCTTGAAGTGGATGGCCGCCGGGTCGAGCCGGCTGTGGCAGTGCTGGCAGGGCCCTTCGGTGCCAGGGTCGCGGCGGTACTCATTGAACTTCTGGCCCAGCGGCGGGGAGAGGACCTCGCACGCCAGCGTCTCCAGCGCCCGGGCGCCGCGCACGCGCTCGCGCGGGTAGCCCGTGAGGAAGCCCATGCTGGTGAGCATGCCCGCGGCGGGAACGCCCCGCGACGGGCCGGCCTGGGTGCGCGGGTCGTAGCGGTAGTCGCGCTCGGCGAGGAGGAAGGGATTGCGCGCGGGGACCGGGTACTCGCGCCAGGCCAGCGGATCCGACGGCGCGTGGTCCGGGTCCACCGCCGCGCCGGCGAAGCGCGAAGGCCGCCACCAGGAGTCATCGTCGAGGAGGCCTGTCGCGCCCCCCGCGAGCCCCTGCATCACATACGCGGCCTGGAGGTTGGTGGGCGCGACGGAGTAGGTGCCGAGGATGAGGTCCGTCACCGGCCGGTCGTGCCACGCGAGGTGGGCGAAGAGGCGGGCGGGTTCCTCGGAGACGAGCCGCCGCTGGCCGTGCTCGTTGTAGTGCAGGAAGCTCTCGAAGCCCGCGTACTGCTGGAAGTCGGCGTGGCAGCGCACGGCGTTCGGGCCACACCCGCAGGTGCCTTCCGGGCCGACCTTGGCGCAGATGACGGGCACGGGGTTGCCGTTGACGCTGGTGGTGCCCTCGGTGGAGGTATTGGCCGCGACGCCCACCAGCGTGACCGTCGTCCCCGGAGCCCACCACGGCTCCAGGGCGGTCTCCTCGACGGGCGAGCCATCCGTCTTCACGCCGTCACAGGCGGTGGTGTCCCCGCGGAAGTATTTCCAGGCGCCGGCCTTCGCCGTGCCCGCCGGGCACCGCTGGACGGAGCGCTGCTGCTGCACCCCGTACTCCGGAGCATCGGCGGTGAGTGGGGTGAGCGGGATGTTGAACCAGTCGCGAGCGTGCTCGAACATCGTCCGGTAGAAGGTGGGCTGCCCGAGCGTCTGGTCGACGAAGGCATCCACGAAGGCCCGCTGCGCGGTGTCGTCGCCCGCGGCTTCGAGCGCGGCGAACTCCTCATCGGTGGGAGGCGTGCCCCGCAGCGCGAGTGACGTTCGCCGCAGCAGCCGGCTGGGGGCGAGCAGGTCGCTCTTCTCCCCCGCGTCGGTGCCCCCCGAAGGGGTGGGCTCCTCGCAGCCGGCGTCCGTCGAGCCCGAGGGATCCACCGGCGAGTCAGGCGTTCCGCCCACCACGCCGGTACAGCCCGTCCACACGATGAGTGCGAGGAGACAGCAGACGGAGCGTGGCAGCCGTGCGGGCCCCCGACGGGAAGAGGAAGGCTCCGGGGGCGCGCCAGGAGCGGCCGAGATGCGCGGATTCATTCGCGGCCCCCACGCAATGCATGTGCCAGGGCATTGAGCGACGGCGGTGCACGGACGCTCACTCGGGAGGTGCGCGCGGGGGGGCTTGCGCCGTCAGCGATTGCGATGGTTCCACCCCCCAGACTGTGGGGCGTGGCCCCCTCGCCGCGGCATCAGCCCTCTGCGCGCTGGAGGTTCCGCGCAGTGGCCGCCAGCAGTAGGATTGGCTCGCTGTACCGACTCATTGACAGGAGCGCGTGCATGTCCAAGAAGACCCTTCGCATCGTTGCCCTTCTCTCCGCGATCGCTGGCGTTGGCGTCGCGGGGCTCACCCTGGTTCCGGGCACGGCTCAGGCGGCGGAGCTGCCGTCGGGCTGCTATCGGCACCCCATCACCGGCGCGCTGATCTGTCCCTACCCGCCGCCGTTCTAGGGCGCCTTCGCTTCAACGCCGGGAGCTCCGCGCTGGACGGTGAGCTCGGAGCTCCCGGGTGCACTCCGTGCCAGGAGGCTCAAGGCACGTAGGCGATGCAATCAATCTCCACGCGCAGGCCGGCGTTGGGAAGCGCGGACACCTGCACGGTGGTGCGCGCGGGCCGATGGCCGGCGAAGACGCGCTCATAGACAGCGTTCATCCGGGCGAACTCCTGCATGTCCACCAGGAAGACGCCGCAGCGCAGGACGTGCTGGAGGCTGGAGCCACCGGCCACGAGGATGCGCTCCAGGTTGCGCAACACCTGCTCCGTCTGCGCTTCGATTCCTTCGGCCTGCACGCCGGTGGAAGGATCCCTGGCGGCCTGTCCGGAGATGAAGAGCAGTCTGTCCAACTGCATGCCGGGAGAGTACGGGCCCGCGGGCTTGGGCAGTCCAGGCGCGACGATGGGCTGGTGCTTCGCTGACGTCATGGGGTTCTCCATTGAGTGGCTCGGTCTACACGGGAACCTAATCGGAGGGGGTTGGCATGTCCTGCCAATAGCTGTCAGGCTTGACCCATGGTGAGCCTCCTCGTTCCGCTGTACTGGCTGGCGTTCCTGACGTTCGCGAGCCCGCCGACGCTGGCCGACTTCTTCCAGAAGCCGGACCGCGTGGAGGTGTATCGGGCCCGGATGGACCCTACGCCAGACACGCCTCCCAAGGAGGACACGCGTCCCCGGGTGGGCATGGCCGTCTTCACCGTGAAAGGGCAAGACCTGACGCCGGAGGAGCGCAAGGAGCTGGCCGCCACCTGGACCTCTCCGGAGAACACGCCCAAGAAGGGGCGGATGATGTGCCCCTTCAACCCGGACATGGCGCTGCGCTTCTGGCGCGGCGACACCTGGGTGGACGTGGTGGTGTGCTTCGGCTGCGGTGAGCAGCTCTTCTACGACGCGAAGAAGCAGTCCCTGGCCGCCGGACGGCTCACGGACTTCGCGCTGCTGCACCGCATCGCGGACAAGAACAAGTTCCCGAGGAAGAAGGACGACTGGTAGCAGCGCTCCAGCCCACTGCACCGAGACTCGGGGAGACAGGAATTGAACCCGTGGACGCGCGGGGCGTACCAGCTCTCCGCACCAGCGCCCACCCTCCATAGGGCCTCCATCCGCTCTCGATGTCTGAGTCCTGATTCACGCCTCGGGTCATCCGGTCGTCGTCCAAAGCGAGCCGAAGAGCCTGAGGACGACGTGAGGCCGTGTCCGGAAGCAGCCAGGCCCGAGCGCAGGGGCCGCCACATTCGTTCGATGGGTTGAAGTTGGGGGCTGTAGGGCGGCAACCGGTACGGGCAGAGGTGAGAATCCTCAACCCCCTCAAGCCGCTCGCCCGATGGCGGGCGAGGAAGCGCTGGACGTTGCGTGTCGTCGTCCCCAGGTCCTCGGCGAAGCGGGTCATTGAATGAGGGCCATGCCAGTTTGAAGGTGGAGCGCGAAGCTGGCCCTACGGCGAAGGGCGCTGGCGCATCAACGAAGCGCCGGAGTCCAGGTGTTGACCTCGACCTCCAGCGAGGACTCCTTCGCGACCTCCCCCAGGATTCTCCGGAGGACTCCGGCGTTACTCCCCCCGAGCAGGAACGTGCGCACGTTCTCAAGATTCTCTCTGGGCGTTCCGCCGCAGCTGAGGACCGCGTCGGCTCGCTCATACAGTCCGCAGTAGCGGCCGGTAGCGATTGGCTGCGTGAACCCCAGACTGCTCAGCACCGGAACGAGGAGGGAGAGCAGGTCTGAGTCTTCGCGATAGAGCGTCCCCTCGCACCTCTGGGGCATTTGCTCGAACCGGAATCGGAACAGCGCGCTCCACGACAGCATCTCGTGGAAGGTCTCGAACCGATCGATGGGATCGTCGCCCCCGCGCGCGTACCGCGCCGTCACCGTCGCATCGCCTCGCGCGGGCGCGTCGAGGTCATAGAACGCGTGCAAGGGCATCATCTCGTCGGACTCGTATCCAATGAGCAGGAACCGGGGATTGGGCGCGACGATCTTCCTGGCGTAGCAGTCCAGCACGCGCCGCGCAGAGAAGTCCTGACTGGGATAGGCCAGCGGCCCCATGCTCTGCCCCATGCGGCTCAGGAACCAGCGATAGAACCGTGGCAGGGGACGCCCGGCGATACGCTCGAGCTGCTCGACTTCATCGGGCGTGGCACCCCGCCACTGCTCCGCGAGCCCGGGCACGGTCCTCAGGAGGAGGTCCTCCACCTCAAGGAACTCAAGGTCTATTTCGTCTTGTGCTGACACTTCATTTCCTCCTCGGGACAGATGAGCAGGGGAAGGATGACGGCGCAGGACATGCACGGTGGGACGCTCTTGCCGTGTGCAAAGTGCCTCTCGACTTCCCTTCCACTCTTGTCGATGAACCGGATCTTCGCGCTCACCGGCTGCCCATCACTGCGGAACCACCGCTCCGACAGCCCCGTGACGCGCGCGCCATGGTCCATCGCCAACACGAGTGCCTTGGGGCCGGCACAGCCTCCCGGAGGGTAGGCCGCGGCGGTGGTCTTCTTGCTCGCGAACTGCTCATTGAAGGCCTGGGCTCGCGCCCAGGCCTTCTCCACGTTCTTGCTGTGTTTCTTGAAGCGATTATCAATGAACGCGCGGACCTCCTTGCGCGTGGTGCCGGGCTTGGGCGCGTTCCAGCCGAGTTCACTGACGCTCTTGCAGAAGACTTCGAGGGTGTTGCTCGAGTGGTCAGCGTATCTCTGTCCGCACTTGCATTGAGCAACGCCGAGCATCCTTCCCCAAGGAAGCTCCTCTTCGGGGAACTCACCGACGCAGATCTTCTTGGTGAGCTTGACCTCCAGCTGCGCGGCGTTGGCCTGGGTCGCGGGGGTTTCCTTCAACGAACCCTCGCTGCCATGCACCTTCTTGCAGAGGGGGCACACGTCCTTCCCGCTGACGACCAGGAGGGCTCCGGTCTTCTGGACCACTCCCAGCATCGTCGCCGCATTGGCTGGGCTTCCACTCGGCCCGCAGTTGTTGAGCATGGGGTCACCGAGCAACTGGACGTTCTTCCCCTCGAACTTCACGTCCATGGACCCGGGACCGAGGAAGCAGGTGGGACCTTCCACGTTGGCGGAGACAATGCCACCGCCCGTCCCCTTGCTGGCCACGTCGCCCATGGAGCCGAAAGTCGCGCCCTTGATGGCGACTTTCTTTCCCTCAATGGTGACCGTCTTGGAGTACTTCTTCGGGTCTGTTCCGCTCTTCCCAATGTTGGGCAACGGCGTCGGCACGAACGGCGCCGGTGGCCCTGGCATCTTGCACACGTTGGGTAGCGTTGCCGCTGCAACCCCACTGGAGCCCTCGGTCACCGGCGTCTTCGGTGCATTCACTGAGACGTTGCTCATTGCGTCCCCCTCCTTACGACACCCGCGGGTCCTGCAGGAGCATCGCCCCTCGCAGTCCCCCATCAGAACCCGCTGTCACCATCGTCCGAGGGCCTCGCGCATAGCCTCGTGCGAACGCCCGGACCGCCAGGACGCCTCCGAGGGCCCCCGCCGCAGCGCCCACGTCGCCCCAGCAGTCGCTCAGGGAGCGATACGCCGTGGAGTGCCAGACCGATGGCGTCCTCAGCGCGACGAATCCCCACTCCTCACTGCGGTACCGCTCGCCATTGATGTCGGTATAGAGATCATCCACTTTCTCGCGGGACAGGTCGAGCCCCGCGACCGCGCCTTCGACCGCCTGGGTCATTCCAACGCCAAACGAGCCCGTGTCACTGTCACGCAGGAGGCGCTCCTGCGCGGTCCGTGCCCCTCGCACCACCGCCAGCCGGGGCAACTGCAAGCGGCGGCGCAGCCCAGCACTCATCAATGCCAGGCACCCGGCCCCCTCGCCAGGAATGAATCCACTGCGAATCCCTGGCTGCGCGAACCGGCCATTTCGCTCCAGCCAGAGAAACGTCTCCGCGTGGAGGTAGCTGTCCACGCCCGCCACCAGGAAGAAAAGCTCCCGGCCTTCGGAGGACTCCCGTAGGGCCTGTTCCACCGCGCGCAGGGCTCCCGCATGGCCACGTCCGGCAATCTCGACGCGCGTGAGCGCGGCCTTCGCCCGCAGGCGTGCCTCCATGGCGCTCACGAGCCAGGTCGCGTCCTCATCGGAGAACCCCGGGCGCGCCTCGGGAAGCGACAGCAGCAACCGGCACCGGAGCCCCTCCAGGAGCGCTGAACCGAGCTTCCCCTCGACTTCGTCGAGGACACTCTCAAGCAAAGGCACGTACCGGTCCCTCCCCTCCAGCTTCGGGTCGAGTTCCCCATCCGAGGCCACCACGACCGGCTCACCGCGCGCATCGATGAAGGGGAACTCTGCGTACCGGGAGATACCTGCGCGCACGGCCGCCGCGCTGCTCTCCGCGGAGTAACCGAGCGGGGTCCGAGCGCCGACAGCCACCACCTCGACTTCAGCGCTCATGTCTCACCCCTCAGTTCGAAGATCTCCGTCTCGTCGAGGTAGTCCGCCTCCGGCGCGCGTACGCGCAGCGCGCTCTGCCACACCAGACAAAGGCGCCGCGCCTCGGGCTCCACCAGGACCGTCGTCAGCCGTGAGCCGTGCTCCTCGCGACGCGTACCAATGCGCGTCTTGAAGCCGAGCGAGATGCGAGGGAGCTCGAAGCGCAAGAGTCCCTCGTGAGTCATGTTCACCAGTGCGACGGGCTCTCCGCCCTCCAGGGGGTTCTCGGGCCGCTGATCCACCGGGGCGCTCAGTGCAAAAGCAGGGTCGAAGTCATCCGGGAGCAGTGGCTTCTTCGTGCGCTCCCACCGGGCGTCGTAAGTCCCCGCGAGCTTGCGCCGGGGCATCCACGAGGAATCGATGGGACCGAACCCCGCGGGGCCCATGGTCGCGGGGGCTCCGCTGGGATACTCGATGGCGTGGGCAGGCTTTCCAGCGAGGTGGGCGCCGCGCGTCGCGAAGCCGCGCCCGATGGGATTCCGCTCATCAATGCGGTGCTTCGCCGGGTCGGGGTCTGACAGGTCGCTGCCACCAAAGGCGAACTCATACTGAATGGGCCGCGTGGTGAAGGGCTGGGGCCGGCCGGGCGTCACGCCGGACCAGCCTTGCTCGTAGGTTCGATCCCCGTGCACGACGAGGATCTTATGGAGCCGCCCGACCCGGAGCGAGACCGGCACCGTGGGCGCCGGTCTTCCACGAGGCGCATGCGCATGCGCGCTCACGAGGATGTCCGTGCCTGGCTTCGGCGCCAGCAGGTCGGAGTCGTATCGCAGGCTGGAGCGGCCCGGCTCGCCGAAGGACTCCGGAATCAATACCGGCGGAAGCTGCTCGTCCGCGAGCTTCAGCCGCCCGTCAGGCCCGATGTCGAACGTCGCCTTGACGGCGACGAGCCACCAGTGGATTCCATCCCTGTCTCGCGTCCAGTTGCGCTCCGCAGCAAACACCGTGCGGTTGTTCAGTGCCCACATGTGCCCCCCAGCTCCATTCAGCCACCACGGCGGCTAAAGCCCCACAGGGGTCGTGCGGCCTGGCGCCCATCCCATCAAGCGACGTGCCTGTCTCTTCAGCGCACCTTCCATGCGAATCAGCCCAGCGAGGAGCCGGAACTGGACGCCAGGGACACGACCCGCCAACTGCGACTGGTTTACTGCTGGAGCGTGACGAGGCAAAGACAAAGCTCCGGGGGGCCTCGCGAAAGTCCTCGAAATTCCTGGGCATCTGAGTGAGGACCTCGGCCGCTCCAGGGAACTCCAACTGGGCTGCGATAGCCTCCCTCAGCACGCAGCGCACCAGCTCGCGGAGCATCAGAGACCGGACCTGCCTCATCACCGACGACAACCCCAAGCACCTCAGCGCCGCGAACAGACGGGGCCCCTGCACACTGCTTGTGGCTGGCTTCATCCAAGGAACGTGGGCGCTCCAACGCGACAGCGGCACTGCGGCACTGAACATCAGATGCCACGGACGACGACGTCCGCATCACCCGGGCGCGGTGAAGTAGCCTCGCACCCGTCCGCGAATCACACAGGAGCCACCATGAAGCTGATTTCGAGCAGTGCCATCGTGACGGGAGCAGGCCAGGGCATCGGGTTGGGGATCGCCGCGCGCCTCATGCGGGACGGAGCCAACGTCCTCCTCTTCGGGCGGACCCTGGAGAAGGTGGAAGCAGCCGCCGGAGAGCTCAACCGGGGGATGGAGGGGCGCACGCGGGCCGTGCCCTTCGCGGGAGACGTGGTCAGCGCGGAGGACGTGGCGCGGGCCATCGAGGTTGCCACGCGGGAGTTCGGCCTCCCGGGGATCCTGGTGAACAACGCCGGGTCGGCCACGCTCCGCCCGCTCCTTGAGTTGCCTGCGGAGGAGTTCGACCAGATCCTGGCCATCAATCTCAAGGGGCCCTTCCTCTTCACCCAGGCACTCGCGAAGGCGCTCGTCGCCGCGAAGCAGCCGGGCTCCATCGTCAACATCTCCTCGTTGAATCAGACGGCCGTGACGGACGGGCTCGCCCACTACTGCGCCTCCAAGGCGGGGCTCGCGAACTTCTCGAAGGTCGCGGCTTCGGAGCTGGGGCGCTACGGCATCCGGGTGAATGTCGTGGCCCCGGGAGCCATCCGCACGCCCCTGGCCGAGGGTGCCGGCCTCCTGACGGGAGCCATGGGGCGGGAGTTCCTCGCCCACACGCCGCTCGGGAAGCCGTGTGGCGAGCCGGAGGACGTGGCGAAGGTGGTGTCATTCCTCTGCAGCGACCTGGCGTCATGGATCACCGGCGACACCCTCGCCGTCGACGGTGGCAATCACATCCGCGGGCTGCACAGCTACGCGGACACGCTGGGCCTCACCCGTCCCGTGGAAGGCTGAGCCGTCCACCGCTCGCGGTCCCCGGGGGGGTGAAGCCTCCCCGGGTTCTCAAGACAGAGGCAGGCGACGGCAGAGGCCCGGCGCGTCAGCGTCCCTGGAAGCGGGGCGGCCGGCGCTCGGCGAAGGCGGAGAAGGCCTCCGTCAGGTCATGCGACTGGAGGAAGGCCGAATTCCACACCGCCACGTAACGCAGCCCGTCCGCGATGGACTTGTCCGCGCAGTACTCCATCACCTGCTTGGCGCCCTGGATGACGAGCGGCGGATTGTCGGCGATGCGCCGCGCCGTCGCCCGCGCCTCCGTGAGCAGGGCCTCGGGCGTGGGGAAGACCTCATTGACCAGGCCCATGCGCAGCGCGCGCGCCGCGTCCACGTCGCCGCCGGTGTAGGCCAGCTCGCGCGTGTTCCCCTCGCCGATGATGCGCGGCAGCCGCTGGAGCGCGCCCAGGTCCGCGACGATGCCGACCTTCACCTCGCGCAGGGAGAACTTCGCGTCCTGGGAGCAGTACCGGAAGTCACACGCGGCGATGAGGTCCATGCCCCCGCCAATGCACCAGCCATGCACCGCGGCGATGACGGGCTTCTTGCACCGCGCCACCCCTTCCGTGGCCTGCTGCATCTCACCAATCAGCTTGAGAAGCTGGCTGCGCTCCAGCGCCAGGTTGCTCTCGGCGGTGAGCAGCGGCCCGAGGGTCTCCATCATCCCCATCAGGTCCAGGCCATAGGTGAAGTGGTTGCCCTCGCCGCGCACCAACACCACGCGCACGGCGTCGTCGGCGTCCAGGTCGCGGAGCGCCTCGGGCATCTCCCGCCAGAAGTCGGGGCCCATGGCGTTGCCCTTGCCCGGGCCGGTGAGCACCAGCTCGGCGACGCCCTCGCCCTTCTCGATGCGCAATGACTTGTACGTGTCGCCCATCCATTCCCTCCCAGGGAAGTTCGCTGGCGGCACTTGAGCAGATGCAGCGCGGCGGCGTCCACGAACGCGTCCACGCGCTGTTCGTTCGCACCTGGAGCCTCACGAACCCGCGGCTCGCCGGATTGGGTGCGAGGCCAACGGCATCAATCCCGAGGCGGACCTCGCGGACGTCCTGCTGCGCGTCCAGACGCACCCGAGCGCCCGCATCGGGGAACTGCTGCCGCACGAATGGAAGCGGCTTCGTACTGCCGACGTCCGCCCTCAATCGATCCGTCACGTCATTGGCCGGACGGTTGTTACCCAGGAGCAGGTGGGCCAGGTCCTTCCATGCAATCGGAGTGGGCAGGGAGCGAAGTTCGGGCACCAGCCGTGGTCCTCGGTGACGCGGTAGACGTGGAGGGCCTCGCTCATGGCGAACAGCCTCGGGAGTGTCAGGACGGAGTCAGGGGCATGGAGCGCTCGGGCGGCACAGGACGAGCCCCACGTCATCCGGGAGCGCGCCGCTCGCAAGTCGAGGCAGCGCGGCCAGCGCGAGCACTGCGGCGTTTGCGTCGGCGAGGCTCACATGCTCCTGGATGCGACGGAGGTCGACGTACTTGAACAATCCGTCTGACGCGCCGAGGAGAACACCGCCTCGCCACGCGAGCTCGAAGGTGACGGGCCGGGCCTGCCCGCTTCCGAGCAGGGGCTTGCGGTGTTGATGCTCCGTCAGCGCGGTCGATTCACCTCCCTGGAACAGCCACAGCTCCGAGTCCCCCACGCTGGCCCCCACCACGCGCCGCGTGGTGACACAGGCGACCAAGGCGGTGGTTTCACCCCCCTGCCCCGAGGCCACCCGCTCCGCGTCGCACCGCACCAGCACATCGCGCCAGGTCTCCTCGCGTTCCACGTCGGCCCCGGCGTCCACGGCGTCCTGGACGCCACGCAGCACGGCCTCCGCGGCCTCGGCGCCACGTCGTGAGTTCCCCGCCCCATCCGCCACCACGAGCACCGTCGCGTCCCCTCGCGTCAGGACCAACACGCGGTCCGCACCCGCCTTGCCCGCCGGCTCCACATGCCACGCCGTCTCGAAATCGCTCATGGGTCGCACCTCCCAGGTCATCCGGGATGACCCGTGGAGTAAAGGTGCTGCCTCCTCTGGGGCCTGGCACTGATGGGTGCGGGATGGGTCGTCAATAGAGCGCCGCGGTCTGGGTGCCGCAGGACTTGCACTTGCGAGCCATGAACCTGGAGGTGGTATGGGTGGCCGTCGAGCCAGTCGCCCAGCCCACGGTCGCCGAGTAGAGCGCGGTGCCCATGCCCATCCACCACCCGCCCACCGTCCCCACCACGCCCAACGCCATCACGGCATAGAGCGCCAGCCCCGAGGCGCAGTGCGCGCAGTAGACCTTCTGGCACTTGGAGCAGCGGTGCCACAGACGGACCAGGCTCACCCTGCTGCCGTGCACGGTCTTGCAGTCGCTGCACGACAGCCCAGCGTGGTTGCTGGACGTATACCAGCCAAGGATCCGCGCCACGGGGCCGACATAGGACATCTCGGTGAGCGCGCTGGCACTGAGCGTCAGTCCAAAGCTCGCGAAATCAGTCTTCTCCCAGAAGGACTCCGCGCCCAGCGCCTTGTCGAAGGTGTCCAGCATGCCCTCACGGCCCATGGGCGACGGGCTGTCGTCGGAGACCACGCGCTTGTAGCCGGGCGCGTTGAACTGGCCCCACATCTCCGCAGCCTCGACATAGGTGGTCGGCAGGAGTTCGTTATAGATCCCCAGACAAGAGCCGAACATCTTCCAGCCGTATTGCACCCGATCCGACTTCAACGCCTGGAGGCTCTTTTCGTGGCCGGCGATCTTCTTCTTCCAATTGGCAATCTGGGCCTGCACCCCAGCGGCGCCCTTCTTCTCCACTTCAGTGGCCAGCTCGGTCGCCCATTTGAGGCCCATGTGGAGCCGCCTCAACTGTCCGATGAGCTCCTCCTTCGAGAACGTGTCGTCCTGCGGCGTCTCCTCGAAGATGCTCAGGACCTTCTCCGACCACGCCTTGTTCTGTTCGACGGAAAGGGCTGGCGTATAGGAGAACGTGAGCAGGGTGAAGAGCGCGGAACCCTGATTGTAATACGGACGCTTCGTGTCCGTGTCCTTATGCGTCTGGAAGCGCTCGACATGCATGATGCCGAGCAACAGCGACGTCGCAAGGAATCGCTTCTTGTCGAGGATGCGATCCAGGATGTATGCCGTTTCGAAGACTCGGGATTTCACCAGTCCCGGCTTCGTGACGACTTTCGTCGTCTTCAGTAGCGAGACGATGTCGGTGTGGCGGTATGTCAGCTTGAAGGAATTACGGAGTGCGGCGAGGGTTTCGCGGAAGGACGCCGCTGTGGCCTCGATGGTCGAGTCGAGGTGGGTGATGAACGCGGGCGCGTTTGTCTTGCCGGTGATGGCACGGGCCTTCTCTGCGTTGCGTTTGAACAACTCCGCCGCGATGCGATCATCGTTCAGCGCGGCGTCGCTGTCCCCGAGCAGGTTGTTGAACAGCTCCAGCATGGAGAAGTAGCTCACTCCCGCCTCGGCGATGGTGTGCTTGTCCTTCTCGTTCACGTATGCGCGGTAGATCGCCATGATCTTCGCGTAGACTTCGTTGTTCGCCTGGGTCAAAGCGTAAAGGCTGTCGCCACCCATCGTCTCATCAAGAGCCTCGTCACGCTTGACGAACTTGTACATGAAAGCCACGGTTCACCTACCTCCGCGCCGCGCAGGCTGTGGCGGCAAAGAGCGCAAGGTAGCGCGGAAGGGGAACCGGAGCAGGCCCACGTGCCCGTGTGGCCCGGTTTCGGAGACGGGCAGGCTGCCGCTCCTGAAGGAGCCCGGGCCCGGACATAACGTTGAGGCATGCCTGAATGGCTCCACGCACCGGACCTCTGGCTTGCGCGGCTCGTGCTCCAGCGCGGCCTGGGGTTCTGCTACCTCATCGCCTTCCTCGTCGCGCTGGGGCAGTTCCGGCCGCTCCTCGGCGAGCACGGTCTGCTCCCGGTCCCCCGCTTCCTCGCTCGGATGCGCTTCCGCGACGCGCCGAGCGTGTTCCACCTGCGCTATTCCGACCGCCTGCTGGTCGCCGTCGCGCTCGTCGGCATCCTCCTGTCGCTCACCGTCGTCCTGGGCCTCCCCGATGCGTGGCCCATCCCTCTCACGCTCGCGACCTGGCTCGTGCTGTGGGCGCTCTATCTCTCCATCGTCAACGTCGGGCAGACCTTCTATTCCTTCGGCTGGGAGTCGCTCCTCCTCGAAGCCGGGTTCCTCGCCGCGTTCCTGGGCCCGGCGTGGAGCGCGGTGCCCGCTCCGCTCCTCTGGCTCTTCCGCTGGCTGCTCTTCCGCGTCGAGTTCGGGGCCGGGCTCATCAAGCTGCGCGGCGACCCGTGCTGGAGAGACCTCACCTGCCTTGACTACCACCACGAGACGCAGCCGATGCCGAACCCCCTCTCCTGGTACTTCCACCGCCAGCCCAAGCCACTGCACCGGCTCGAGGTGCTCGGAAGCCACTTCGCCCAGCTCGTCGCACCGTTCCTGCTGTTCTTCCCGCAGCCCATCGCCACCTTCGCGGGGCTCTTCATCGCGCTCACGCAGTCGTGGCTTCTCCTGAGCGGCA
Source organism: Corallococcus sp. CA047B (assembly GCF_003612065.1). Taxonomy (NCBI): domain Bacteria; kingdom Pseudomonadati; phylum Myxococcota; class Myxococcia; order Myxococcales; family Myxococcaceae; genus Corallococcus; species Corallococcus sp. CA047B. The sequence goes on along the minus strand of NZ_RAWD01000010.1, from coordinate 911 downwards.
ACTACTCCTGGCTCAACTTCATCACCATCATCCTCACGGCCTCGGCACTCGACGGTGCCGTGCTCGGGCACCTGCTGCCCCTCGGTCACGCCAGCACGCGCGCCGTTCCCTGGCACGACGGGCTCGTCCTCGCGATCACCGCGCTCCTCGTCGTGCTCTCCTACCGGCCCGCGCGCAACCTCTTCGCACGCGAGCAACTCATGAATGCCAGCTTCGAGCCGCTCCGCCTCGTGAACACCTACGGAGCCTTCGGCAGCATCACTCGCGAGCGCTACGAGGTCGTCATCGAGGGCACGAACGACGAGCGCCTCACGCCGGCCACCGAGTGGCGGGAGTACGAATTCCGAGGCAAGCCGACCGACCCGAAGCGGCGCCCGTCGCAGTGGGCGCCGTACCACCTGCGGCTCGACTGGCTCATGTGGTTCGCCGCGCTCTCGCCGGCGCACGCGCCCCGGTGGTTCCCGCCGTTCATGGAGAAGCTCCTGCGGGGCGACGCGGCGACACTCCGCCTGCTGCGACACAACCCCTTCCCGGAGCACCCGCCGCGCATGCTTCGCGCCGTGCTGTACCGCTACCGTTTCACGACCTGGCAGGAACGGCGCGACACGGGCGCGTGGTGGGAACGCACGCGCCTGGGCGATTATCTCCCGCCGACCAGGCTCCGCGCCTGACGTCCGTCGCATGAAGAATGGACGAGAATGCGTCGTTGCGCCGTGGTGCGTGTCCACGACGACGGGCCCTCCGGCGCGTCACCGGGACTTGAGCAGACCCGACGAGGCCCAGGCACGAAGCACGAGCGACACCACGCCCCACCACACGGCGGCCACCAGCACCCAGCCGAGCAGCGAAGGCTGCCCCCAGCCGCCCGACTCCCCCCTCGCGAAGACAGGGAGCCCCAGTGTCTGGAAGAC